>JBKPMI010000159.1:0-3005 GCA_046732075.1 Acidobacteriota bacterium
GGCTACGGAGTCCTGCGGTTCAACTTCCGCGGCGTGGGCCTTTCCAACGGGCGGTTCGACGGGGGGAGCGGCGAGGTCGGCGACTTCCGCGCGGCCCTGGACGAGGCGGAGCGCCGCGGCGGCACGCCGATCGTCGCCGGCGGCTTCTCGTTCGGCGCGGCGACCGCTCTCTCCGCGATCGAGGGAGACGCGCGCGTCCGCGCATTCATCGGAATCGGGATCCCGCTGGCGTCCGACTACGGAAAGCAACTGCCGGTCCCGCGAATCCCGGCGCTCTTCGTCGTCGGTTCGGAGGACGTCTTCGGACCGCCGGCGCTCCTGCGGCAGTGGGCGGGCAACGCAGGGACAATCGTCGAGATCCGGGGTGCCGACCACTTTCTCGAAGGGCGGTTGGACGAGCTCGAGCCGGTCATCGCGGACTTCCTGAAGAAACAGGGACCGACGAAATCCCGGTGACCCCTCCGGATTCGACTCTCTCCCCCGAAAGCCGGCGGCAGCTGCTCGGCCTCGCACGCGGAACGCTCGACGCGCACTTCCGCGGCGAGCCGCCGCCGCGCCTCTCTTCCGACCGCGCCGAGTCGTTCGGCGAACCGCGGGCGATCTTCGTCACGCTCCGGATGGGCGACCGCCTGCGGGGCTGCATCGGAACGCTTGCGCCGGAGGGGGACCTCGCGCGCAGTGTGCCGAGGTACGCGCTCCGCGCGGCGTTCGAGGATCCGCGGTTCCCGCCCCTGTCTGCCACCGAGCTTCCCGAGTGCACGATCGAGATCTCGGTCTTGACGCCGCCCCGGCCGGTCGACGATCCGAACGAGATCGTGATCGGGCGCGACGGGCTGATCCTGGAGATCGGGGGCCGCCGCGCGCTCCTTCTCCCGCAGGTCGCGACCGAGTGGGGCTTCGACCGGCCCACGTTCCTGGCGGAGCTGTCGCGCAAGGCCGGCCTGCCGCCGGACGCGTGGCGGGAAGTCGGCGCTCGGCTCTGGTCCTTTCAGGCGGAGGTCTTCTCGGAGGACGAGGCCGCCCGGTGACGAAGCGATCGACCGGGAACCGGCAGAAGAAGATCGTGGCCGCTCGGTTCGCGCGCGGCGGAGAGCGCGCCCCGCGGCCGTCGCCGCCAAAGTACCCGCGGGGAAAGACGCCGGCGGACCGAACCGATGCCGCATGGACCGTCCGGCCGGTGACCCGATCGGACGCGGCGGCCTGGATCCGGCTGCGGGCGGCGCTCTGGCCGGACGGTTCCGAGAGCGACCACCGCGCCGACGTCGAGAAGTTCTTCGAGGGCGGTTCCGGCCAGCTCGCGGAGGCCCTGATCGCCCGCGACTCGCGAGGAGACGCGATCGGCTTCGCCGAGCTCTCGATCCGGAACTACGCCGAGGGCTGCCGGACCGACCGCGTGGCGTTCCTGGAGGGTTGGTACGTGGCGCCCGGCGTTCGCCGGCGGGGAGTCGGCCGGGCGCTCGTCCTGGCCGGGGAGCGGTGGGCGCGGGCGCAGGGTTGCACGGAGTTCGCCTCGGACCGGGAAGCTGCCAACGCCGAGAGCGGTGCGGCCCACCTCTCGCTCGGATTCGAGGAGGCCGGCTCGGTCGTCTGCTACCGAAAGGACCTGTAGCGGTCGTCGGGTTGCGGGTGAGCGTGCCAACGTGACACGCTCGGGGCACGGACTCGCCTCGACAACCTGCGATCCCCGAGAGGGGACTCTCTACCGTGAAGGAGGAGCCATGAGGAAACTCGGCGTCTTCTCGATTCTCGTCCTCTGCATGTTTCTCGCCGCCACCGTCTCGACCGCCCAGGCCGTCAAAGGCGAGAACGTGGTCGTCGGCAAGGAGCCGATCACGACCAAGCTCGCGGACGGAAAGACCCATGTCACCCAGGGGAACCATCAGGTCTTCTTGACGGCGGACCCGAAGCATCCGTTGAACGGCGCTTCGGGCGACTGCGACGGTGCCTGCGTGGTGGATTCGAGCAACGTCGCGATGTGCATGGGATCCTGCACGGAGGTGGACCGCGACGGCGACATCGTCTTCTTGACATGGGACGGGCAGACCGAAGGCGGCTGGAAGCTCGCCGGCGGCTCCGGGAAATGGAAGGGATCGAGCGGTCAGGGCACCTGGAAGACCAGCGTTGCCGCGGCTCCCGGCAACTTCGCGCGCATTGCCTGGGAAGGCACGATGTCGATGGGGAAGAAGTAGCGCTGGAACCGATCAGTCGACGCGGCGGTCGGAAACGTCGCTTCCGGGGCGGGCGATCCGGGTCGAGTAGAGAAGCAGCGCCGCGGCAACCGCCGCGTTCAGCGAGTCGACCGGCGCTTGCATGGGGATCGTGAGGCGGCGGTCGAGATAGCGATAGGCGCCGGCGGGCAGACCGCCCCCCTCGGCGCCGATGACGAGCACCGAGCGATCCGGGATCGGCGAAACGAACGGATCGTCGCCTCCGTCGGAGACCGCGCCGCAGATCGTCCGTCCGGCGTCGTGCGCCGAGACCGCAAAGGCGTCGAACGAGACGCGCCCGGAGACCGGCGTCCGCAGAACGCTGCCCGCGCTGGCGCGCACGGCGCGCGGGTGGAAGAAGTCCGCGGTCCCCGGCGCGCCGAGGACCCCGGCTGCCCCCGCGGCCTCCGCAACGCGCACGATGGCGCCCAGGTTCCCGGGATCCTGGATGCCGAAGACGAAGACGACGGCTCCCGGACGGTCGAGGATCTCCGCCGTGGGCACGTCGCGCCGGCGCGCCACCGCGAGAAGGTGCTGCGGGGTCGCTGCGTCGGCGAGCCTTTCGAGCACCGCGCGGGACACGAGGCGCGGCCGCGTCGCGGTCAGCATCGCGAGGCGCCCCGGCCGGACGCTCTCGTCGTGCAGGACGTGCTCGAGCGAGATGTTCGCCGCAACCGAGTCCAGGATCGATTTCTCGCCCTCGATCAGGAAGTGCGTCTTTTCCTCGAGCGAGCGCGCGATCTGCCGGATGAGCGGATTGGTCGGAGACTCGATCGCGGCCATCGGGCGGCTTATTTC
>JBKPMI010000160.1:0-12789 GCA_046732075.1 Acidobacteriota bacterium
TACACAGACCACTAGTCGTCGGCAGCGTCAGATGTGTATAAGAGACAGGTGTCCCTGCGGGTCCGGCAAGAAGTTCAAGAAGTGCCACGGCGCGGCCGCGGCGGGAGCCTGATGCCCGCCAAACGGTCCCCGGCCGCGGACGACGGCCTGCCGCTCGCGCTGACCTTCGACGACGTCCTGCTGCTCCCGGCCCGGTCCAAGGTCCATCCCCGCGACGTGGACCTCCGCACGCGGCTGACCGACGCGGTTCCCTTGAACATCCCGGTGATCTCGGCGGCGATGGACACCGTCACCGAGTCGCGCCTCGCGATCGCCATGGCGCAGCAGGGCGGCCTGGGAATCATCCACAAGAACCTCTCGATCGCGGCGCAGGCCGAGGAGGTCGACCGGGTGAAGCGGTCGGAGTCCGGGATGATCGTGGACCCGGTCACCGTGCGGCCTCAGCAGAAAATCGCGGAAGCCCTGGAGGTGATGGCGCGCTACAAGATTTCGGGAGTCCCGGTCATCGACGAGAAAGGAAAGCTCGTCGGCATTCTCACCAACCGGGATCTCCGTTTCGAGACGCACCCCGACCGGCCGATCTCCTCGCGCATGACGAAGGATCGCCTGATCACGACGCCGGTCGGGACGACCCTCGAGCAGGCGAAGGCGCTCCTCCACCGGCACCGGATCGAGAAGCTGCTGGTCGTGGACCGCAACGGCAACCTGAAGGGCCTGATCACGGTCAAGGACATCCAGAAAGCGATCAAGTACCCGAACGCGGCGAAGGACCGGCTCGGCCGGCTGCGGGTCGGCGCCGCGGTCGGAGTGTCGAAGGACCTGCTCGAGCGCGCCGGGGAGCTCGTTCGGGCGCAGGTGGACGTCCTCGTCCTCGACTCGTCGCATGGTCACAGCCAGGGGGTCCTCGACGCGCTGAAGATGCTGCGGAAGAAGTTCTCGAGCACCCCGATCGTCGCGGGCAACGTGGCGACGGAGGAGGGCACGCGCGACCTCGTGCGGCTCGGGGCCGACGCCGTCAAGGTCGGGATCGGGCCCGGGTCGATCTGCACGACGCGCGTCGTCACGGGCGCGGGCGTTCCGCAGATCCACGCGATCCGCGAGTGCGCGAAGGCCACGCGGGGCACGCGGGTGCCGCTCATCGCGGACGGCGGGATCAAGTTCTCGGGCGACGTGGTCAAGGCGATCGCGGCCGGCGCCCAGGCCGTGATGATCGGATCGCTGCTCGCCGGGACCGAGGAGTCGCCGGGCGAGACCATCCTGTACCAGGGCCGCACGTTCAAGGCGTACCGGGGCATGGGCTCGCTCGCGGCGATGAAGTCCGGATCCTCCGACCGCTACTTCCAGGAGTCCATGGGCGTCGAGGCGTCGACCGACGGGTCGCTGTCGAAACTGGTGCCGGAGGGGATCGAGGGGATGGTCCCCTACAAGGGCTCGGTCGAGGGCCTGATCCACCAGCTGACCGGCGGGCTCCGGAGCGGGATGGGCCTGACCGGCGCGCGCACGATCGACGATCTGCGGACGAAGGCGAAGATGGTCCGGGTCACCTCGGCGGGACTCAAGGAGTCCCACCCGCACGACGTGATCATCACGAAGGAAGCGCCGAACTACCGGAGGGAAGAGGGATAGCCGACAGCAGTCAGCCGTCCGTTCTCCGCTTCTTCCTCCGGGTCTGCAGCACTTCCTCGAGACGGCGCGCCAGCGCCGCTTCTTCGCCCGACTCGCCCGGCAGGTAATACCGCGTGCCCCGCAGCCGGTCGGGCAGGCACTCGATCCCGCCCACGCCCTCCGGCTCGTCGTGCGCGTAGCGGTAGCCGCGGCCGTACCCGACGTCCTTCATCAGCCGCGTGACGGCGTTCCGGATGACGAGCGGCACCGGCTCGGCCGGCCGGTCGGCGACGTCCCTCCGCGCGGCACCCTCCGCCCGGTAGAGGGCGTTCGACTTCGGGGCGAGCGCGCAGTACACGGCGGCCTCGACGAGCGCGAGCTCCCCCTCCGGCGAGCCCAGGAAGTCGTATGCCTCCTTCGCATCGAGCGACACCCGCAGCGCGCGCGGGTCCGCCAGGCCGACGTCCTCCGACGCGAATCGCACGATCCGGCGCGCCAGGTAAAGCGGCTCCTCCCCCGCCTCCAGCATGCGGATCATCCAGTAGACCGTGGCGTCCGGGTCGGACTCTCGCATCGACTTGTGGAGCGCGGAGATCAGGTTGTAGTGCTCCTCGCCGGCCTTGTCGTAGAGAAGGACCTTCCGCTGCAGCAGGTCCTTCAGCCGGGCGACGTCGATGGTCTGCGTCTTCGCCGTCTCGGCGTCGGCGGCCGCGGCCTCCAGCAGGTTCAGGGCCCGGCGGGCATCGCCCCCCGAAGCCTGCGCGACGAACGAGAGCGCGTCCGAGTCGAGCTGGAAGTCGCGGGAGCCGAGCCCCCGCGGGATGTCCTCGATCGCGCGCTGCACGATGCGGACGATCGACTCCGGCGCCAGGGGCTCGAGCACGACGACCTTGCACCGGGACAGGAGCGCGCCGTTCAGCTCGAACGAGGGGTTCTCGGTGGTGGCGCCGATCAGGATGACGTCGCCGGTCTCGACGTAGGGCAGGAACACGTCCTGCTGCGCGCGATTGAAGCGGTGGATCTCGTCCAGGAAGAGCGTCGTGCGCTGACCCGCCTTCGCTCGCAGGGCGCGCGACGCCTCGAGGACCTCGCGCATCTCCTTCACGCCGGTCGCGATCGCGGAATACGCCAGGAAGCGCGACGACGTTTGCGCCGCGATCAGTCGCGCGAGGGTCGTCTTTCCAACCCCCGGCGGTCCCCATAAGACGAGCGACGGCACCCGGTCCTCGGCGATCGCCCGTGAGAGAAAGCCGTTCGCGCCGACGACTTCGGGCGGGCCCTCAACCTCGTCGAGCGAGCGCGGACGCATGCGGTCGGCGAGCGGCCCATCCGGGGAAACCTCCGGGCGAATCCCCGGCGATTCCTCGCGGTCGAAGAGACGGCCGCTCATGCCGACTCCAGGCGGCGCCGGCAGCTCTCGGAACACACCGGAACGACCTCCCCGCCGCGCCGTCCCGAAACGGCGATACGGGAATCGATCCACGTTCCACACACCGGATCCCGGATGAGTTCGGCCTCGTGCGGCCGGTGCGCGAATCGGGACCTCCACCTCTCGAACGACGGCCGGGCCATCCGGAGGAGGCCGAGCAGGAGAAACGCGACAGTGACGAGGAGGGCGAACCGGATCACGAGGCCCGTATCGCCGAAATGCGCTCCTGGATCCGGTTGAGGTCCGGGATGTCCGGGTAGTTGCGTTTCAGCTCGTCCAGCCATTTCTGCGCCGCCGCGGAGTCGTGCAGGTCGTAAGCGTGAATGAGAACGAGGTTCAGCAGCGACTGCCAGTGCTTCGGGTCGTTCTTGTGGGCGCGCTCGAAGAGCGGAACAGCGCGTTGGAAATCTCCCCGGTTACGGTACGCCGCACCCAGGTCGGAGAGGATGTTCGCGTCTTCGGGAGCCTTGCGGCGGGCCTTTTCGTAGGCATCGATCGCGCGGTCCCAGTCTTCGGCGTCATAGAGCGCGTTCCCGAGCGCCGCCAGGACTCGAGGGTTCTGCGGGTCCCGGTCGGCCGCCCGCTGGAGCTCTTCGACGGAGCCGGCCTGGGTCGCCGCCGCCCCGTCCCCGGCGGCCGCCGCGACGGGAGCGGGCCGGCCTCCGCCTCCCGCGAAGTAACCTCCGATGAAGCCGAGGAGGACCCCGACCGCAATCGGCAGGACCGGTAAACGTCTCTCGGTGGTCATGGTGTCTCTTCCCCTTCTTCCCGGATGGGCACGGCGCGCCACTTCCCCTGGCCGGCCGCGCCCACGCCGAACGTCGTCGACTCCCAGGTCCCGGCGACGGAGCTCCCGTCCCGGGCCAGTCTTCCGTAGAAAATGCCGATGAAGCCGAGCTGCGAGTCGACGCGCTCCATCCGGAGGCGGTCACCGACGAGAGTCCCCCGCAACGACCCGGAGAAGCCGCCCTCGAGCGTGTAGTCGCCGGACACGATGGTGTTGTCGAGTGCCAGGTGGAAGACGCCCCGCTGCTCGCCCGGATCCATCGTCACGTTCCACTTGCCGGAGAGCAGGTCCGCCGCCGCGGCGGGGCGCACTTTCGAGCGCAGCTCCTCGGCGAGGAGGGCCACGCTGCGCCGCCTCTCGACGATGCGCTCGGCCACCAGGCGCCGGCGGTCGAGGAGGGTCCGCACGTCCCCCTCGGCGGCGGAGACCGCGTCTTCGCGCCGCTGGATGTCCTCGAGCGACGCGTCGGACTTTCCGACGTTGTCCGCGGCCGATCGCGTCGCCGCCGCGAGATCGTTGACCGCGGCCTCGAGCCGGCGCGTGAGGTCGGCGAGCGCCGTCACGTCAGCCGCGAGCCTGCGGCGCTCGCGGGCGAGGTCGGACCGGAGGACGTCGGAGACCGCGTCTGCGAGGAGAGATCCCCCGACGAGGAAGAGCACGAGGCCAAGAGCCAGCCGCCTCATGCGCCGGATTCTATTCTCGACGAGCGGATCGCTTCGGATCCTCGCGACAAAAAGAAAAAGGAGGCCGAAGCCTCCTTTCGGGGATGCGTGGGGAAAACGCCTCAGTGGCTGGCGGCGCGGGTCTGGGCCGACTTGGCGAGCGCCCGGTCGACCAACCGCTCGACCTCCTGCTCGTCCATGTTGTTGATGACCGCGATCTCCGAGACGATCAGGTACTTCGCCCGCTCGTACATCTTCTTCTCGCGGAACGAGAGGGTCTTGCGCGTCATGATGAAGTTGAGCGTCTTCAGAACGTCCGCGATGTCGTGGAGCCTTCCGCTCTTCATCTTGTCGAGGTTCTGCTTGTAGCGCCCCTTCCAGTCACCGGTTGCCGAGAATCGGCCGTCCGAGAGCGTTTTCATGAGACCCGACACGTCCTTGCGCTGGGTGAGCCTCCGGAGCCCGATCAGATCGGTGTTGCCGATGGGGACCATGACTTTGGAGTTGTTCGCCAGGAGACGCAGGTGGTAGAAGCTGCGGGGAGACACCGGGGGCGAGTTCGTGACGAAGCCCTCTCCGATTTTTTCCACCACGGAGACCCCGTGATTCGGGTAGACGACCTTCTCTCCGACTCGAAATCCCACAGGAACCTCCTCAAAACAAAAAGGTAAAGAACGCGGAGCCGCAGATTGTAGCGAATTTCCTCGAAAAACTCAACTTTCCGGGCTCGGGAGACGGCGTCGGAGTGTCGGGATCATCCTCAGTCTGCGGAGGTTGCCGCTATCATGCGAGGCGTCGGCCGGAGTGGCGGAATGGCAGACGCAGGGGACTCAAAATCCCCCGCCCTTCACGGGTGTGTGGGTTCGACTCCCACCTCCGGCACCACCCTCGTCAGCCCTTCCGCTTCGGAGACGTTTCCTTCTTCCCCTTCGCCGGCGCCGGCTTCTTCTCCTTCGGCAGCGCCGGGACGGCCTTCGGCTTCGTGGTGACCTTCGCTTCCTTCGCGACCGCTTCCAGCAGGCGCTTGGCGATCTCCCCCTGGCCGCTCGACGCCTGCCCGATGTCCTCGGACGGCGCCTTGTCCCGCTTGCCGAGCACCCACTCGAGAGTCGAGATGCCGGCCGCGAACTCCGAGAGCCAGAACCCGGAGAGCGACTTCGCGCGCTCCCGGATCCGCCGGATCTCCTGGTTCAGGTCCTTCTCGCTTTTCACGCTCGGTATCCGGCTCTAGCGGTTCTTATGCCCCGGAGAGTCGTCGCGGAGGAGGTGTGCGAACTTCTTCTCGCGGTCGGCGTTCGATCGGGAGAACGAGGCGAGGCCGCGGGCGAGACGCGGCCGGTCGGGAGTTTCGGTGGGCTCCGGAGCCGCGGCCGCGGGCCGGGGGACAGCGTTGGGAGCCGGGACGTCCCTGGCGGCAACCGGCGGCGACGGCCGGGCCGGCTCGGGCGCCGGCTCCTCCGCCGCGAGGAACGGGGGCGGCGCGAAACTCTCTTCCGGAGGGAGAACCGGCGGCGGTTCCGGCGCCGGCCGAACGGGCTCCGGGAGGGGCCGAGCTTCGCCGCCTCCCAGGGCTCGCTTCAGGGACTCCCAGATGCCGGGCGGGCGGTCGCGGGGCACGGAACGATTGTAACCGGGAGGGCGGGCGAGCAGCTCCCCTAGTGCTCGAGCCCGTACTCCTTGATCTTGTTGTAGATCGTTTTGAGCGAAAGCTTCAGCAGCTCGGCGGTCTTGCGCTTGTTCCCGCGCGCGAATTCGAGCGTCTTCTGGATGAGACGCCGCTCCACGTCGGCGAGAGAGTCGCCGACCGCGATCCGCACCACCGGAACTTTGCGCCGCCGCGAGCGGCGCGCGGCGAGCGGTCGCCCGATCACCGAACGCACCACGGTGGCGCCGATCGAAGGGCCCTCCACGAGACGGGACGCCCGGCGCACCGCTTCGGAGAGCTCCGTGACGTTGCCCGGCCAGTCGTGCGCGGTCAATGCGTCGACGGCCTCGGCGTCGAACGCGAGAGTTCCCGGTAGCTCTTCCAAGAAGTGGCGGGCGAGACGCGTGACGTCGTCCCCCCGCTCCCGCAGAGGCGGAAGGTGGACGACGCATCCCTCCAGGCGCTGGACGATCGAGGCCGCGAGGTCGCCGCGGGCGACGGCGTAGGCGGGATCGCGGTCCGCGGACAGCACGAGCCCGGGGCCCGAGTCCGCGTCCAGGGCCGCCCGCAACCGCTCCTGCACGGAAGGCGGAATCCGGTCGATCCCGGTGACGGAGAGGGTGCCCGCGCCGGCCCGCTCGAGCGCCTCCGCGAACCCTTCGCCGTCCGCGGCGCGCACGAAGGGCTCGGCGCCGCGCGGGGAGAGACGATGGAGGAACCTCGCCGCGGCATCCTTCTCGGTCCCCTCCTCTCCGGTGACGAGAACCGCGCGCTCCGGCGCCAGCCGCTCGATCGACGCCATCGCTTCGAGCCAGCGCGGCGAACGCCCGGGCAGGCCGACCGCTGCCTCCAGGCGCGCGAGTTTCAGCCGGGTCTCCTCCGCGAGAGCGCGCTCCGCGTTCTCCCGTCTCAGGCCGTCGAAGAGCTGCGTCACGCGGGCCGCGGAAACCGGACGCCACAGGAAGTCGTCCGCCCCGTCTCCGACCGCGGCCAGGGCTTCCTCGATCCTCCCCTCGGGAGCGAGGACCCAGACCTTGCGCCGGGGCGCCCGCCGCGACGCCTCCGCCAGGACCTCGCCGCTCTCGCTTCCGGGCAGGTCGAGGGCCGCGACGACGACGTCCGGGGAGTAGTCCGCGAGCTGACGTCTCGCCTCGGCCGCCGTCGCGCAACCCCGGACCGATCCGCCGGCCGCGGAGAGCGCCCGGCGCAGGACGTCTCGGGATTCGGGCTCCGGATCGACGACGAGGACCTTCATGACGGCACCACGGGACTGCCGATTCTACCAGCCGGCGCCACCCGCCGGCCTAGCGCCGCAGCCGGATGCCGAGCTCCGGCCAGATCGCGTCGATCCGGCTTCGGACGTCGTCGCTCATGACGATCTCGTCGGGCCAGCGCCGCGCGAAGCCCTCTTCCTTCCACTTCCGGGTCGCGTCGATTCCCATCTTGCTGCCGTAGCACGGAAGGCGGGAGGCGAAGTCGAGCTCGTCGACGGGCCCGTGCACGAACTCGATGTCGCGCTCCGGGTCAATCGCGGTCAACGCCCGCCACAGGAGCGCGGGGAGATCGCGGAGGTTCACGTCGCGGTCGAAGACCACGATCGTTTTCGTGAACATCATCTGCCCCGTTCCCCAGATCGCGTGCATCGTCTTGCGCGCGTGCCCCGGATAGCGCTTGTCGATCGAGACCAGCATCAGGTTGTGGAAGATGCCCTCGACGGGTAGGTGCATGTCGACGAGCTCCGGGATCATGCGCTTGACGAGCGGAAGGAACAGCCGCTCGACGGCCTCGCCCAGGAACCCATCCTCCATCGGGGGCTTCCCCACGATCGTCGTCAGGTAGACCGGATTCCGGCGCCGGGTCACGGCGGTCACGTGGAAGACCGGGAAGTCGTCGTCGAGCGAGTAGAAGCCGGTGTGGTCGCCGAACGGTCCCTCTCGCCGGCGCTCCCCGGGATCGACGTACCCTTCGAGCACGATCTCGGCTTCCGCCGGCACGGGCACGTCGACGGTCTTCCCCGTGACGAGGGGCACGCCCTCGCCGCGGAGGAACCCCGCGAAGAGGAACTCCGAGATCCCGGGAGGCAGCGGCGCCACGCCCGAGAACACGGTCGCGGGGTCCGCGCCGATCGCGACCGCGACCTCCATCCTCCGCCCCTCGCGCTCGTAGCCGCGCGCCTGCCCCGCTCCGTCCTTGTGCTTCTGCCAGTGCATGCCGGTCGTGTTCCGGTCGTACACCTGCATCCGGTAGACGCCCGCGTTGACCTTCCCGGCCGCCGGATCCCGGGTGATGACGAGCGGCAGGGTGATGAAGGGTCCGGCGTCCTGCGGCCAGCACGTCAGTACCGGCAGCTTCGCGAGGTCGACCGCGTCGCCCGTCTCGACGACCTCCTGGCACGGAGCGCTCCGGACCGTCTTCGGAAAGACCTGCGCGAGGTCCGTGAGCTTCGGTATCGTCTTCAGCTTTTCCAGGAACCCCTCCGGAGGCTTCGGGTCCAGAAGCGGCTCGAGACGCTCGTCCCACTCCTCCCAGCCGGAGATTCCGAGAGCGCGTAACGTCCGCCGGCGCGACGCGAAGAGATTGATGGCGACGGGCATCGTCGAGCCGGTGACGTTCTCGAAGAGGAGCGCGGGCCCATTCCCTTTCACGGCGCGGTCCGCGATCTCGGCGATCTCGAAACGCGGAGAGACCTCGCGGCGGACGCGGACGAGATCGCCCTCCGCCTCGAGGGCCGCCAGGAACTCGGCGAGGTTCCGGAAAGCCACGGGTTAGGGCAGACCTGTCGGGCCGCCGTAGCCGCCCTGCATCCAGGAGCCGATTCCGCCCGCGACGTGCGAGACGTAGGGGAATCCCTGCCGCGCCAGGAATTCGCACGCGGAAGCCGCATCCGTGCCGTCCCGGCTGAAGATCACGACCGACTGCTTCTTCCAGGCCGCGATCTCGCGGTAACGGCGCGGGAGCTCGGTCAGCGGAATCTCCCTCGCCCTGCGGAGGTGCGGCAGCTCCGCCGTGTAGTCCGCGACCTCGCGGACGTCGAGGAGGAGGATGTCGGGGTTGTCCCGGATCATCTCGTTGGCGACACCGGCCTCGATCTCGTGACAGTTGGACGTCAACGACGCCATGACCCGCCGTCCCGTCGCGCAGGACGTCCCCGTGGCCAGGAGCGCGGCGAGGAAGACCCGAGCTCCGAGCCGGGAGAGGTCACCCGGCCGAACGCGCCGCATCGCGCCGGATTATAGGAAGTTCGGGCTCGATCGCACCGACGGTGTCTCCCGCGGCGTTGACGACCGGCGCCGTCGCGAACCTGGCGAGCTTCCGCCGCGCCGAGGTAGACAGCCAGCCCATCTCGCGCAGGATGGCGAGCGTCACCGCCGGACGGGCGCGCGCCGCGCCGTCCTCGATCTTCAGCGCGACGCCCGCGGAGTTCTCGCCCCTCCTCCCGCGCACCCCGACCGCGTACACGCCCTCGGCGCCCTCCTTCCCGATCAACCGGCCCGAGCCCGCCGCGAGGAACTCCGTCGTGAAGAACCCCTCGGCCGCCACCATCCGGGGCGCGGCCCACATCGCCTTCACGATCCGGGCCCGGGCGCGCGCCTGGGTCGCCGTCTCTCCTGCGACCGAGCGGGAGAGGAGACGCGCGTAGGCGAGTGCGATTGCCGCGAGCGGAACGCGATAGACGACGAGGCCGCAGCCGTCGATTCCCTCGTCCATCTCCGACTCCGGATGCGACGTGAGCTCCGAGATCCGGCGTCGGATGGCGCGCTGGAGGGGGTGATCACCCTGCCAGTATCGGCGCGGGGAAAACCCGAGGACCCGGCAAGCGAGAAGGAGTCCGGCGTGCTTGCCCGAGCAGTTGTTGTGGAGGCGCGTGGGCCGCTCCCCCCGGGCGAGCAGCGCGCGAGCGGAGGGTTCGTGCATCGGGAGGTGGGGGCCGCAGACGAGGTCCCGGGCCGAGAAGCCGCCCCGGGCGAGAAGCCGGGCCGCGCCGCGGACGTGCCGCGGCTCCCCGCCGTGGGAGGCGCAGATGAGCGCCAGGTCCGCGTTCGTGAGCCGGAATTTCTCGACCCCGCCACCCTCGACCAGCGGCAGCGCCTGGAAGGGCTTGGCCGCCGACCGGAGGAACGTCGGGAGGGAAGGGTCGCCGCAGGACCCGAGGGGACGGCCCGACCCATCGACGACCGCCGCATCCCCCCGGTGGGCCGACTCGGGGAAGGAACCCCGTTTAACCCGGGCGACGACGGGCGGCGCGGTCACGGGCGCCCTTGTATCAGAGCCGCCCCTCGAGCGCCTTCAAATTGAAGAGGGAACGACTCTTGCAAGCGGGGCGATTCGGAACGCGGCCTCCTCGAGCGTCAACCCTGTCGCCCGTCGTTCCGCCGAGTCGTTGCGGGAACACCGGTCCGGGAGGTTCCGGATCGGGAAACGAGGAAGCCGGTTGCCGTCCAGAAAATTGGTCATCCGTCACAAATTCCGACCCCAAAAGGCCGGTAGAATTCGGACGCTTCCGGGGGTGTCGCTCCTCCGGGCGGGAGGTCGGTGGAGAGTCGTCATGTCGGGTCGGCGGGGAGGAGATCCGCGGCCACTACGACCAAGGTCAAATACTACGACCAAGGTCCAATTGCCTCAGTTGTTTCCGCGTGAGAGATTTCGGTCACTTCGGGGCGTGGAAGGACGCTCCGTGGGGCGGACAAATTGAAAGAAAACTTTCTGGGACAGCCGAATTTGAGCACTGCTATTCGCGGAAGGGAGGGGGAGATTATCGACAAACTTCACCTTCGAGTTTTGTGTGTTCGAGAGTCGCAAATTTATAGGGAGAGAAAAATGGGAAAAGGGAACCTGGCGACCATTCTTCGATGTACGGGTCTGGCGCTCCTCGTCGTCGGAGCATTCGTGCTCGCGCCGGCGGCAGCGCAGGCGGGCGTTTGCACCGCGGGATTCCACGGCGTTTCGATTTTCAAGTCGTGCGTGTCGCCGAAGAATCGGTGCGCGACGGATGCGGACTGCTCTGACTCCGACCAGTGCAACGGCATCGAGCAGTGCGCGACGGAAGAGAACCCGGGCAGCAACGTGGTCGAGTGCACGATCACGCTGGCCAACCCGGCCATCCACTGCGACAACATGACGCTGCTCGACGCGTCCGACGCGATCCTGAACGCGACGGGCTCGGGCGCGAGCTCCAGCACGATCCAACTCCTATCGGACTGCACCAGTGTCGTCTCGGGCACCTGCACCGCCGGCACGGACCTGGGCGGCGCGACGACCTGCACGATCGCTCCGGGCGGCCAGTGCCAGTTCCTGGCGAACTACTACACGACGGTCCCGACGGATCCGTCGACCCTGAACGACCAGGCGACGGTCAGCGTCCAGGATACGTGCAGCGGCGGCGCGCAAGGCTGCAGCACGACTCCGAACAGCGTTCAGTTCACGGCGTCGACCGACACCGTGTCCGGCTGCTCTCCGGGAACGCCGCTCAACTGCGACGACGGCCTCTTCTGCACGGATGACTCGTGCGTTCCGGCCACGGGCTGCGCGCACGTGCCGCACCCCTGCAATGATTCCAACCTCTGCACCACGGACACCTGCAACGAGGACACGAACGGCTGTCAGTTCACGCCGGTCGTCTGCACGCAGGACAGCAATCTCTGCACGCTGGAAGCCTGCGACCCGACCGACGGCGTCTGCAAGTCCGGAACTCCGACTTCGTGCCCCGACGACGGCGTCGCGTGCAACGGACCGGAGAGCTGCGACCCGGCGACGGGCGGCTGCGTCTCCGGACCCCCGGTGACGTGCACCGACGACGGCAACGCCTGCAACGGACCGGAGCACTGCGTCGAGCCGGGCGGGACCTGCGAGTCCGGACCGGCGGTCGTCTGTGACGATCCGATCTGCACGGCCTGCAACCCGACCTCCGGACTCTGCGATCTTCCGGCCGATCCTCTTCCGGCTTCGTGCCAGAACGAGGAGATCTGTCGGACGCCCGGATTCTGGGGAACCCATGGCGGAACCGAGAAGTCGAGCAGCGTGAACATCACCGACGCGGTCCTGGATGCGTTCGGCGGCACGCTCTCGGTTTGCGGCACGATCATCGACAACACCGACGTGGGCAACACCCACTCGGCTCTCGAAGCGATCTGCGTCAGCCCGAAGGGTGACAGCCGGCTCCAGCTGGCCCGTCAGCTCACGGCGGCTGCCTTGAACTGCGGCATCACGAACAGCACCGGCACCCCGGGTCAGTGCGCGCCTCAGGACGGTACGGCTCCCTGCGCCGGCGTCTCCATCGAGGACGTGTGGAACGCCTGCAACGCGGCCTGCCCGACCGGCACGACCGCGATCGTGGACGGCCACACGATTTCCTGCATCGGAGCGATCGACTGCTTCAACAACGGCGGCGTGTTCGATCCGGCGACGGGCAACTGCAACGATGCGGTTGGCACCAGCTGCCACGATCGGAACCTCGTCACCGACTGCTTCAACTTCCAGCCCCCGGGTGCCGCGGGCAGCCCGAAGGCCTGCAACGACGCGCGGAAGAACAACGTCGTCGTGGTTCCGTAACCCAACTCCGTTTCTCTCGAAGGGGCGCCTGCGGGCGCCCCTTTTTTTTGTGCTGAAAAGCCGCGTGACGGCCGTCACCACTACATCGCGAACGACAGACCAAGGTCTAGTT
>JBKPMI010000161.1:0-11524 GCA_046732075.1 Acidobacteriota bacterium
TCGTCCGAGCCCTCCGGCTCCCGCATCTCGCGCCCTTCGAGGCGGTCTGACAATGCCCGCCCGAGGAGCTCGACGACGGGAATCACGCGGGGGTACTCCCGGCGCGCCGGACCGATCACGCCGAGCATTCCGGTCAGTGTCTCTCCCGAGCCGTAGGACGTCAACACCGCCGAGAGGCGGGGATCCGACGTCAGGCTCACTTCGGACCCGAGAACCACGCACGTCTCCCGCGAGTCGAGATAGCGCGTCACGAGGTCCAGGAGGCGAGTCCTCTCGTCGAATGCGCGGAATACCCGTTTCAGGCTTTCGACGTCCGAGAATTCCGGTTTGTCGAGGAGCTTCGAGGCGCCCTCGACGTAGACCTTCTCGTCCCCTTCCCGCTGGTCAAGCGCCAGCCGCGCGAGCTCGAGCGCCCGGCCGAACGCGCCGTCGATCGCGGTCTTCTCCTGCGCGAGCTCCGCGACCAGGCGCAGCCGCACCTCGTGCAGCGTCAACCCCGCGTACTCCCGGCTGAACCGCTCGCTCGCCGACTCGAGCTCCCGCGTCGTGTAGTCGCCGCCGATCTCGATGACCCGGGAGATCACGACGTCCGGCTCGTTGACCTGCACCACGAGGACCTTCCCCGGAGCGACCGACAGGAACCGCAGGCTCTTCAGTACGGTGTGCAGCGCGTCGGGAGCGACGACGAACCCGACTTCGCCCGAGAGCCGCGAGAGCAGCCGCGACGCCGTCTGGAAGAGCCCGGTCACCTCCGGCCCCGCCGAGGCGAGATCCGAGTCGACCTGGTCGCGGACCCCTTCGTTCACGCGGCGGTGCCGCACGAGCTCGTCGATGTAGAGCCGGTAGGCGCGGTCCGTGGGAACGCGCCCCGCCGACGTGTGCGGCTGGGCGAGATATCCGCCGTCGGTCAGGTCCGCCATGATGTTGCGGATCGACGCCGGCGAGAGATCGAAGCGGCTCGACTTGAAGAGGGTCCGCGACGACACCGGCTTGCCGGTGTCCACGTGAACGCGGATGATCTCTTTCAGAATCGCGCGGCTTCTTGTGTCGAGATTGCTCATTTCCCCCCGGTGCTGGCACTCGCGCAGGCCGAGTGCCAGATTCAGGGTAGCGGCGGGGGCGGGCACAGTCAAGGAAGCCGTCCGCGATCCGCGGTCCGTCATCCTCGATCGGCAGTCCGCTCCCCGGGGCGGACGCGCAATAGAGTCTGAGGGATGAGCGAAGACTTTTCGAACGCTCGAATCCTCCTCGTCGGGCCGGGACGCGCGGGGCGGGCGTTCGCACGCTCCTGGACCGGCGCCGGAGGCTCGCTCACGATCGCGGCGCGCGACCCCGCACGGGCCGGGATTCCCGGCATCGATCCGGCGGCCGTCACGGTCGTCTCCCTCGACCGGGAACCGCACCTCGACGCCGACGTGCTCCTCCTGGCGGTTCCGGACGACTCGCTCGCGGTTCTCGCCGCACGCCTCTCCTCGCGCGGCCGCTGGCGGGCCGCGCTCCACTTCTCGGGCGCGCTCGCGAGCGGCGTCCTCGCCCCGCTCGCCGGGGCCGGTGCGAGCCTCGGATCCCTTCATCCGCTGCGCGCGTTCACCGGACTCCCGGGCGACGACTGGCGCGACGCGTTCGTCGCGGTCGAGGGGGAGCCGGAGGCGGTCGCCGCGGCCGGGACGATCTGCACCTCGATCGGCGCCCGGCCGCACCCCATCCGGGCCGAGAACAAACCCCTCTATCACCTCGCCGCGACTCTCGCGGCCGGAGGAACGGCCTCGCTCCTCTCGTTTGCGGCTCGCGCGTGGAGCGACGCCGGGCTCGACGAGGACGAGGGACGCGTGGCACTCGCCGGGCTTGCGCGGACCGCCGTCGAGGCAGTCTCGCGGCTCCCGTTCGACGGCGCATTGACGGGCCCGGTCGCCCGCCGCGACGTTGCCACGATTCTCCTCCACCGCGCGGCGCTCGCCGGTCGCCCGGAGCTCGCGAAGATCTACGGCCTCCTCGCGGCGGAGACGCTCCGGCGCACTCCCGGGCGCGGAGAGGAGCGCGAGATCGCCCGGATTCTCGGAATCTCCGCGGCGCACGACTCCGCCGGCGACACCGAAAACGGAAAGAAATCGGACAGGTCGCCGCCAAGGGGTTGAGCCGGCGGGGAATCCGGGTCGCCCGGGCAGGAGCCGGGTGCTAAAATCCGTCTCCGGGAGTAACCCACCCCGACCAAAATGGTGTTCTTCAACTACGCCACGATGCAGATGGCGGCCAAGATCGTTTACTACGGTCCGGGCCTGTGCGGGAAGACCACCAACCTCCACCACATCTATGGGCGGACCGCCCCGGATTCGAGGGGGGAGATGGTCTCCCTAGAGACCGAGACCGACCGCACCCTCTTCTTCGATCTCCTGCCCTTAGACGTCGGCGTCATCAGCGGGTTCAAGACCCGGGTCCAGCTCTACACCGTGCCGGGCCAGGTCTTCTACAACACGACCCGCAAACTCGTCCTGAAGGGCGTCGACGGGATCGTGTTCGTGGCCGACTCCCAGCGCGCGATGAAGGACGCCAACATCGAGAGCTTCGCCAACCTGAAGACCAACCTGGCCGAGATCGGCGTCAGCCTGGACGAGGTGCCGCTCGCGTTCCAGTACAACAAGCGCGACCTCGCCAACATCCTGTCGGTCGAAGAGCTGGACGAGGCTCTGAACAGGGACAAGACGCACGAGAGCTACGAGGCGAGCGCGATCCTCGGACAGGGAGTCTTCGAAACGCTGAAGGCGATTTCGCGTCTCACGCTCCGGTCGCTCAAGAAGAGAATGTCCGGAGAGGATCGGCCGTCGCGACCCACGACGCCACCCGCTCCGAAACCGCCGCCGCCCCGGGAGGCTGCGCCGCCGCCCGTGCCGAGCGAAAGCGCCGCTGCTCCGGTCGAAGAAGCCCGGCCGCCCGTCCCGACGCCCGGTGAAATGGCCGAGGCGGAACGCGCGACGATTGCGCTCTCGAGAACGCCGGTCGGCGAACCCATCCGCGTCCCGCGGCCCGTGTACAACGGTCCCACGGAGATCGAGTTCGAGCCGGACACGGTCTCGTTCGCGGAGAGCGCTCAGGCGACGCCGACGCCGGAGGAGGGAGTCAAGCACGTCCGCGTCGGCTCCAACGTCGACATCCTCGCGGAGCTCGAGCGGCTCCGGAAGAACGCGACCTCGCTCTCCCCCGCCAGCCGGCCGACGCGACGCGCCAGCTCCGGAGTTTCGGTCGACGACCTGCTCGCGAACAGCCTGAATCACCGGAAGGAAGTGAGCCGTGTTTTCGACGTGGACGTCTCGCGTCGAGAGCTCGCCTCGGGTCACCACGTCGCGGTGACGCTGCAGTTCACGGATCGGGACAACGCTCGCGTCGGGAACGAGAAGACGTTCTCGATTCCGCTCGAGTCCGCGCAGGACCTCGAGAAGCTCGTCCTCGCCCTGAAGTTCCAGATCTTCGGAAAATAGCCGCGCTGCCGGCGCTCCCCGCGGGGGCGGCGATCCGGCGGCACCGGGTGACATTCGACCCGGCTGATGTCCTCGATCCGACACATTCAAAAAAGGTTTTGCTTTTGGCTCCACCCCGGCAGTACCCTTTTTTCCAGATGCCCTCAAAGCCCACGGTCTTCTCCGGGAAAAACTGCGTCCTCTTGTGTCTGGTAGCCAGTCTCGTCGCCTGCTCGGCGAACGGCCGGCGGCCCGCCGCGGTGCAGCGTCCGGCGCCCGAGTACGTCGCGATGACCCGGGCGGGGGCCATCTTCGAGAAGGGCCGGCTGGCCGCCCTCGCCGGCGACTTCGAGTGCGCGCGGGAGTACTTCCGGGAAGCGGTCGAGGTCCTCCGCCCGGCAACCGGACCCGCTCCCACCGATCCCGAGCTCATCTACTTCTCCACCCAGCTGTACGAGAGCGCTCTGCGCTACGAGGCCCTGAGCGGGCCTGCGGAGGAGGCCGGGACCTCCGACGGCCAGGTCGCGTCGGACCTGACCGAGATCGAGCAGCCCCAGGCCTCCGAGCAGGACATCGTCGAGGCGAAGGAAGCGATCGCCTCCGACACGACCGGCGTCACCTACGACATCCCGATGACCGTGAACGACGCGGTGCTGAAGATCCTCGCGGCCTTCCAGAACGACCTGCACGGCGTCATCGCCCGCGGCCTCACCCGCTCGGGGCGGTACATCCCGATGATCCACCGGATCTTCGAGGAGGAAGGGCTGCCCAAGGACCTCGCCCAGATTGCCCTGATCGAGTCCTCGTTCGTGGTCAATGCCCGTTCGCCGATGAAGGCGCACGGCATCTGGCAGTTCATGCCCCGCACCGGCCGCCACTACGGGTTGACGGCCAACTCCGTGGTCGACGAGCGGAGCGATCCGGAGAAGGCGACGCGCGCGGCCGCGCGATATCTCTCCTACCTGCACGAGCTCTTCGACGACTGGTACCTCGCCATGGCCGCGTACAACGCGGGCGAGGGAAAGATCCTCCGGGCAATGCAGCGGACGGGAGCCCGCGATTTCTGGCAGCTCGCCGCGACCGGAGCGATCCGCCCCCAGACGCAGAACTACGTGCCGGCCGTGATCGCGGCGACTCTCATCGCGCGAAACCCGGCGCACTACGGCTTCGAGGTCGAATACGAGGCGCCCCTCGAATACGAGACGGTGCGCCTCGACCGCCCGGTCCACCTGAAGCACCTCTCTGCCGCGGAGTCCGCCCTGGAGGAGCTGCGGCGCCTGAACCCCGAGCTGAGGACGTCGATCACCCCGAGGCAGCCCGAGGGTTACGAGCTGAAGGTGCCGGTCGGGATGCGCTCGGACGTGCTGCTCGCCTTCGCCTCCGCTCCGACCGCGGTCTTTCCGGTGGCGCGGCGCCACGTCGTCCGGCGCGGTGAAACCCTCGCCCGCATCGCCCGCCGGTACCGCGTATCGGTGGCGACGCTCGCCGCCACGAACGGGCTCTCCCGACGCTCGCGCGTCCCGAAGGGCCGCGTGCTCGTCATCCCCGGCCGGGCTCCCCAGGAGATCCGGTACGCGTCGGTTTCCCGGGGCCGTCACGGCCGCGGCGTCCGCAACGCGGTCGCCTCGCGCTCCCGGACCGGCTCGCGGAAAGCAGTTGCCGCGCACTACAAGGTGCGGACGGGGGACACCCTCTACCAGATCGCTCTCCGCCACGGAACCACGGTCGCGACACTCCTGGCCGTGAACAGCCTGCCGATACGGGCCAAGATCCGCCCCGGCGACCGCCTGAAGATTCCGTCGAGCCGGTAAAGACCGTCGCGGTCGCTCGCTCGGGGGCTCGGACGGGCGAGCGGCTCGCCAGACGCGGCTCGACCGCTCGCCAGCCCCCTCGCTCGCTCCCGCTCCCGCGGCGCGCGGCTCCTCCCTCGATAACCTCGGGAGACTCCTCGCGCCGCGACGACAAGGCCTGCGACAGATAGAGGTAGATGCTCGCGCGGGTTCACTCCGCCGCCACGATCGGGATCGACGCCCGCGTCCTCGACGTGGAGGTCGACGTCTCTTCGGGCCTTCCGGCGTTCACGATCGTCGGGCTTCCGGACCCGAGCGTCCGGGAGGCGCGCGACCGCGTCCGTTCCGCTCTCCGCAACAGCGGTTTCTCCCTGCCGTCGGGCGTCGTCACCGTCAACCTCGCGCCCGCCGGGTTCCGGAAGGTCGGTGCGTCGCTCGACCTTCCCGTCGCGGTGGCCTTTCTGGAGATCGCGGGACTCCCCCTCGCGAACCGCCGGCGACGGGTTTTCGTCGGGGAGCTGGGTCTCGACGGCCAGGTCCGACCGATCAAGGGAGCGCTCTGCGTCGCGCTCGCGGCCCGCGAGGAGGGCTTCGACGAGGTGGTGCTGCCGGCCGCGAACGCGGGGGAGGCCGGAGCGGTCGAAGGGATCGCCGTGGTGCCCGTCCGATCGCTCGCCGACACCGTCGCGCACCTCCGGGGCGAGCCGATGGCATCCGGCGCACCTCCCCTTCCCCCGCCGCCGGCAGCCGCAAGGCCGCTCGATTTCAGCGACGTCCGGGGCCAGGCGGTCGCGCGGAGGGCGCTCGAGATCGCGGCGGCCGGGGGCCACCACGTCCTGCTCGTCGGCCCTCCCGGCGCCGGCAAGACGATGCTCGCGAGGCGGATACCGTCCATCCTGCCGAGGCTGACCCGCGCCGAGGCGATCGACGTCACCCGCATCCACTCCGTGGCGGGGACGCTGCCGTCGGGCCAGGGCCTTCTCGAGACGCCGCCGTTCCGGGCGCCGCACCACGGCACCTCCGCTCCGGGGCTGGTGGGCGGCGGGGCTCGACCATCCCCCGGCGAGATTTCGCTGGCGCACCGGGGCGTTCTCTTCCTAGACGAGCTTCCGGAGTTCCGGCGCGACGTGCTCGAGGGGATTCGGCAGCCGATCGAGGAGAAGCGGGTATCGATCGTCCGGGTCGGCGGCGCGTGCTCGTATCCGTGCGACTTTCTTCTCGTCGCGGCGATGAACCCCTGCCCGTGCGGGTTCCTCGGAGATTCCCGGCGTGCGTGCCGGTGCGACGCCGCCGAGCGCGCGCGCTACGGCCGGAAGCTCTCGGGACCGCTCCTCGACCGGATCGACCTCCACGTCTCGGTCCCCGCGGTCCCCTGGGCCGACCTGAAGGCCGGCGGGGCCGAGCCTTCCGACGGGATCCGCGAGCGCGTCGCGGCGGCGCGAAAACGCGCCGCGCACCGCCGTCCGGGAGTGCCCGGATTCCGCAACGCGGACCTCTCGGCGTCGGACCTCGACCCGGCGAAGATCCTGGATCCGGACGCCCGGCCTCTGCTCGCCCGCGCCGTCGACTCTCTGGGCCTCTCGGTGCGCGCTCTCCACCGATCACTCAAGGTCGCGCGCACCCTCGCCGACCTCGCCGGTGCCGAGAAGATCGGAGCGGCGCATCTCTCGGAGGCGATCTCGTACCGGCTCCGCGAGCCCGGCATCGCCGGGCGTTAGGTTCGGGGAAAGAGTCGGCGAAGGGACGAACGCCTCGGGCCCCGGGACGAAGGCGACCCGTCTCTCCGGACGATCGCAAAGCCGCGAACCTCGACCGGCGCGGCGCGTAGAGAGAGTCGAACCTCGAGGAGACGACATTGACGCCCGACCCCCGCCGCCCGCTCGTCCCCCGTCTGCTGATCGTTCTGCAGTTCACGGTGTCCGCCTGCGGCACCCGCAGCGCCTCGCCCGGTCCGAATCCCCTCCTCGGGAGCTGGGCCGGCGAAGTGAGTCACGGCGCGGAGCGCAAGCGGATCGGTCTGCGCTTCGCGCAGAACGAGAAGGGATCGATCGTCCTCTACCTCGATCTCCCGGACCTGAAGTTTCACGACCTGGGGCCGCTACCCCTGCGCCTGGAGGGCAACGAGTACGTCGGACCACAGTCGCTCTTCCGGCTGTCGCGGAGCGGCAAGAAGATTTCGGGAATCTGGTCGTTCGACGGCAACGAGCTGCCGTTCGAGCTCCGTCCCGGCGCGCTGCCCGCGTCCGCGAATCCCCGGCCGCCGGTGAAGGGGCCGGTCGCCGAGCCCGTCTGGACTTTTCCGACGCGGGGCCCGATCTGGTCGTCTCCGGCCGCGGCCGGTGGAATGGTCTACTTCGGCAGCAACGACGGCGGCGTCTACGCGCTGAAGGCCGATTCGGGCGGCCTCCTCTGGCGATTCCCGACCGGAAAGCCGGTCCTCGCGCGTCCCACGGTCGACCGTGAGTTCCTGTACGCCCTTTCGGACGACGGATTCCTGTACAAGCTGCAGCGGGCGACCGGCGACCTGGTCTGGAAGTTCGACACGGGCGGCGGCTCCGTTGCCCGCGAGCTGCCGGGCTCGGGCTCGGACGCCTACGACTCCTCGACGTCGGGAGCGCTCGCGGAGGGCGGAATGGTCTACGTCGGCAGCGCCGACCGGAGGCTCTACGCCGTCGACGCCGGGACAGGCCGCGAGAAATGGCGCGTCGAAACGGAGGGCATCGTCCGATCGACTCCGGCCATCGCGGACGGAGTCCTGTTCTTCGGCAGCCGCGACCATCGGGTGTACGCGGTCGACGCCGCGACCGGTGCAGTCCGATGGCGGTACGACACCCGGAAGGAAGTGGTGTCGTCCCCGCTCGTGTACCGCGGCCGGGTCTTCGTCGGCAGCCGCTCGTCGAATCTCTTCGCGCTCGATGCCGCGACCGGAGACCTCCGTTGGAAGTTCTTCTACTGGTCGTCGTGGGTGGAGTCCTCGGCCCGCGAACGGGACGGCGTCCTCTACGTCGGGTCCTCCGACTCGCAGAAGCTTCACGCCATCGACGCCGCCACGGGCCGGGGGATCTGGAGCTTCAACACGGACGGCTCCGACTGGTCCACGCCGGCGGTGACCGACCGGGCCGTCTTCATCGGCAGCGTCGGCGTCGCGAAATACCTGATCGACCACCACGGCGGCTTCTTCGCGGTGGAGCGCGCGACGGGCCGGCCGCTCTGGCACTACCCGATGCCGCCGCCGCCGGATTCTCCGACCTGGGGCGTCGCCTCCTCGCCCGAGGTTGCCGACGGCCAGGTCTTCTTCGGCGGACTCGACGGAACTTTCTACGCGTTCCGGACGGACGGCGGGAAGGTCCCCGCCCGGTAGATCAGCGCTCGGGCGTCGGCGGGACCGGCGCTCCGTCGTTCTTGGCGAGCATCGAGGCGAACTCCGCGCGGTTGACCGAGAGCATGGAGGCGTCCTTCGGGTCGACGAGCCCCTTCTTCACGAGATCGAGGAGCGAGTCGTTCAGCGTCATCATCCCGGCGCCCCGGTTGGTCTGGATGACCGAGTAGATCTGGTACGTCTTCGCCTCGCGGATCAGGTTCGCGACCGCGGCCGTTGCGTAGAGGATCTCGTACGCGGCCACGCGTCCGCCGCCGATCCTGGGACAGAGGGTCTGCGCGATCACGCCCCGGAGCGACGTCGAAAGCATCTGGCGGATCTGGGACTGACGGTCCGCCGGGAACTGATCGATGATCCGGTCGATCGTGGACGGCGCGGTGGTCGTGTGCAGCGTTCCGAACACGAGGTGACCGGTCTCCGCAGTCTCGACCGCGATCGCGATCGTCTCGAGGTCGCGCAGCTCGCCGACGAGGACGATGTCCGGGTCTTCCCGCAGCGCCGCGCGCAGCGCGTCTTTGAAGGAGTCGGTGTGGGAGTGGACCTCGCGCTGGTTGACGAGACACTTCTTGTTTTCGTGCACGAACTCGATCGGGTCCTCGATGGTGATGATGTGGTCGGTGCGCGTTTCGTTGATGTGGTCGATGAGCGACGCCAGGGTCGTGGACTTGCCGGAACCGGTCGGTCCGGTCACCAGGACGAGACCCTTGGTGAGCTGGCACAAGTCCAGGACCTGCGGAGGAAGCCCGAGGCGCTCGGGCTTCAGGATCTCGAAGGGGATCGCGCGGAAGACGCCGCCGGGTCCCCGGCGGTCGCGGAACAGGTTCGCGCGGAACCGCGAGGCGCCCGGAATCGTGTGCCCGAAGTCGGTGTCGTTGCGGGCCTCGAACTCGGCGCGGTTGCGCTCGGGCGTGATCTCGAGGAGCTGCTCCATCAGCACGTGCTCGGGGGTCGGCTCCGCGCCCGGCAGGACAGTCATCTTTCCGTGAACGCGGACCCGCGGCGGGCAGTCGGTCGCGAGGTGAAGGTCCGAAGCGCCCATCTCCAGCATGCGGAGCAGGAGCCGGTCGATCGCGGCCGTCACGGGGATGTCGGCAAAGCGCGGGCGGGCATTGCCCGTCACGGCGGGCGCCGCCGGCTCCGCGGGTGGAGACGAGGACGCGGGAGCAGCCGCCACGGCAGCCGAGACCGGCGCGGCTGCCGCCGCGGATGGGGCCGGGAGCGTTTCCACGGCAACCTTCCAGCAATCCGGTCCGGCCTCCACGCGGATCCGGACCGGAGGCCCTCCGTTCTTGTAGGAGAAGATCGTCGGCCCGCTCGCGTTGACCTCGACGCCCGCGGGGAGGATTTCCTCCACGAGCTTCACGAGGGAGGCGTGGGGGGTGGTCTGCGATGCGTACCGCGGTCCTCCCGGAAACGAGAGCATGACCTTCTCGTCGCTCGAGAGGAGGGCGCCTGTGGCGCCGAAACGGACGATGCTCCCCAGGAGCTGGTCGATCTGCGCCATGGTTCTAGGCTCCGTGTTCTTCGAGGATTCGGACGACCGCTTCGCGGTTGACGAGAAGAACCCGGTCGTCCGTCCACAGGCGGAAGAAACGCTCGTTCCGATTCATGAGGTCGACGACCCGGGAGCTCTCGTCCGGCGAGGTGTAGAGAAGCTCGCCCCGGAGGACATCTCCCCCCGCCAGGACGACGCGGACGGAGCGGCGTTGCTCGAAGAGCTCCGTCGCCGCACCGCCGCCGTCGAGGGACTCGACGGGCATCCCGATCCAGGCTACCTGCCGGGAGTTGAACGATTCCCACTCTCCGCTCTCGAGATCACAGGCCGGCAGGAAGTTCCCGGCGTGCTCCAGGAGGTCGAGCACGCGCTCCGGCGAGTAGTCGTGGGAGCTGTGCTCGGCCAGGTAGAGCTCGACCCGCCGCGGAGCCTGACCGGCAAACGCCAGCTCGACCTCCAGCGGACTCTTCGGAATGCGGAGAAGGCGCGGCTCTGCCATGACGGGCAAAGCACTGCGAGCCGCGTACCGATTCGGCAAACCACTCGGAACGTTTGCTTTGACGTGATTTCGACGGCGGCGTCTGACGAGAAACGTCATGCGATCGCAGTCCCGGCCGCCGATTCGCGCCCGCCGGCGGCGTCGTTTGCTGCCCTCCGGAAAACGTGAATAATCCATCCCTCTTGAGCTGTTTAGCGTCCAAATGATCGACCGAGTCCTCGCCAAGGTCTTTGGAACCCAGCACGAGCGGGACATCAAGAAGCTCCTGCCGCGGGTCCAGGCGATCAACGCCCTCGAGCCCGCCATCAAGGCCCTCTCCGACGAGGACCTCCGCGGCAAGACGGCGGAGCTGAAGGCGCGCCTCGCCGCGAAGCTGGAGGGGGTGCCCGAAGACGAGTTGAAGGCCGCCCGCGCGGCCGCCCTGGACGATCTCCTGGAAGAGGCGTTCGCCGTGGTCCGCGAGGCTTCCATCCGGGCCCTGGGAATGCGTCCGTTCGACGTCCAGCTCATCGGCGGCATGGTCCTCCACCAGGGAAAGATCTCGGAGATGAAGACGGGCGAAGGCAAAACGCTCGTCGCCACCATGCCGGTCTACCTGAACGCCCTGACCGGAAGGGGCGTCCACGTCGTCACGGTCAACGACTACCTCGCCCGCCGGGACGCCGACTGGATGGGCAAGATCTATCGCTTCCTGGGACTGACCGTCGGCTGCATCCAGAACTCGCTCACCGACGAGGAGCGCAAGCGCCAGTACGCGGCGGACGTGACCTACGGGACGAACAACGAGTTCGGATTCGACTACCTGCGCGACAACATGAAGTTCGAGCTCGAGTCGATGGTCCAGCGCGGCCACGTCTACGCGATCGTGGACGAGGTGGACTCGATCCTGATCGACGAGGCGCGGACGCC
>JBKPMI010000162.1:0-4771 GCA_046732075.1 Acidobacteriota bacterium
ACGCGGCGATGGTCCGGGACGCCTCCGACGCCCTCTCGACCGCGGATCTGGTCCTCCTGGTCGTGGATGGCGCGCCGGAGGGGCGGGAGAGCCGCGTGCTCGCCATGCTGACGCGCGCCGGAGTCCCGGTGATCCTGGCACTCAACAAGATCGACCTCGTCTCGAAAGAGAAACTGCTCCCGGCGATCGCGGAATACGCGACCCGGCATCCGTTCCGGGAAATCGTCCCGATCTCGGCGAAGACCGGCGACGGGGTGGAGCGTCTCGCCGAAATCATCGCGGCGAACCTGCCGGAGCGCGGCCCTGCCTATCCCGAGGACTTTCTTTCGGCGACCTCCGAGGCGGAGTGGGCCGCCGAGGTCATCCGCGAGAAGCTGCTGGAGCGCACGCGGCAGGAGCTGCCGTTCGCGTCCGCGGTGGTCGTCGAGCGGATGACCCGCGACGAGGAGCGCGACGTCACCGTCGTGCACGCCTCGATCGTGGTCGAGAAGGAGGGGCAGAAGGGCATCGTCATCGGCCGCGGCGGTTCCATGATCCGCGACATCGGGACCGCCGCACGGATGGAGCTCGAGGAGCGCTCGGGGGGGAAGTACTTCCTCGACCTGAACGTGCGCGTGCGCGCCGACTGGCGCGACGACGAACGGTTTCTCGCGACGCTGGTGACGAATCCGGAGGCCTGAGCCGGAAAAGTTCGGCGACGGGTGCAGGGCCGTGGGCCCTGTCCCCGTGACTTGTTTAGGTCAGCCCCGGACCGCCCGGCGCACCCTCTCCGACAGGTCGTCCAGCGACTCCGCGAGAGCCTTACGCAGGCGCTCGATTTCCGCCGTCCAGTTCTCGTCGGCTTCGCGGCGGACGCGTTCCTCCAGGAGTGGCGCGAGCTGGAGCCGGAGCGCCCCGGGCTCGCCGGCGGCCGGTGCTTCCGCCAGGGACCGCTGGAGCTCCCCGAGATCCCGCGCGAACGCGGCCGCCTGCTCCTCGAGCCGGTCGAACCGTTCGCGCAGCCGCCCGAGCTCCTCGACGAGACTCTCCTCCACGTGCGCCGAACGGGAGGATTCGGAGTCGACCTGCTGCTCGATCGCCGCAAGACGGTCCTCGAGGCGTCGGGTCGCCTCCGCCGACGCCCGATCGGCCTCTTCCCGCGCTCCGAACATCGCCGCGATCCGCGCCTCGATCGCCTCGAGCGCCTGGACCCGGCCCTCCAGCCGGGCGAGCCCGGAGGCGCCGGCCGGGGCCTCCTCGGCCTCGGCGAAGGGCGGCTCCAGGTCCGTTTCTGCGGACTCCGGCCCCGGAGGCGCGTCGGCGGCCGGCTCCTCCGGCTCGGGCCGGACGAGCGTCAGCGGGGGACGGCTGTCCCGGACCTCCCCGGCGAGCGGCGGCGCGGACCTCACTTCGGCGGGTTGCCGCCCCTGCAGGCGCTTCAGGAGGTCGAGGAACGTGAGCTTGGAGATCAACTTGAACGTTTCGGTCACCCCCTGTCCTTCCCGCGCCACCGCCTCGACGTGCGGGTACGCCGAGAAGCCCAGGGCTTCCTCCATGGCGTCGACCGACAGGATGTCGGGAAGGTCCCGCTTGTTGTACTGGATGACGACCGGGAGGTTCTCGAACGGAATTCCGTTGGCGGCGAGGTTTTCCCGGAGGCTCTGCCAGCTCTCCAGGTTCTTCGGCAGCATCGTCCACTGCGAGTCGGCCACGAAAACGATCCCGTCGGCGCCCTGCAGCACGACCTTGCGGGTCTCGTTGAATGCGGTCTGCCCGGGGACGGTCGCGAGCTGGAATCGGATCGTGTAGCCCTTGATGTCGCCCAACTCGACCGGCAGCAGGTCGAAGTAGATCGTGCGATCCGTGTCGGTCGAGAGCGCGAGAAGGTCTCCAGCCGTCCCCGGCTCGAGCCGCCGGTGCAGGACCTGGAGATTCGTGGTCTTCCCGCCCAACCCCGGCCCGTAGTAGACGATCTTCGCCGTCAGCTCCCGGGTGGAGGCGTTGTAGAAAACCATGGGAGTTCCTTGCGCTCGATTGTAACGGGATTTGCTAGACTCGCGCGGACTTGACCGAGACCCTCCTCCTCAAAAAGGCGAAGATCCTCGACGCGGAGCGCATCAGCCGGATGATCGACCGGATGGCGCACGAGATCGCCGAGCGGCAGAAAGATCTTCCGGGCCTCGCGTTCATCGGCATCCGGACGAGGGGGGTTCCTCTCTCGACCCGACTGGCGTCTCGTCTCGCGGGCCTCGTCGGGACGCCGTTCCCGGTCGGCACGCTCGACATCACTCTTTACCGCGACGACCTCTCGACCGTCGCCCCGCAGCCCCTTCTGAAGAAGACGGAGATCGAGTTCGACCTGAACGACCGGACGGTCATCCTCTGCGACGACGTCCTCTACACCGGCCGGACCATCCGCGCGGCACTCGACGGCGTCATCGACCTGGGAAGGCCGCGGGCCATACGCCTGGCGGTGCTGATCGATCGCGGGCACCGGGAGTTTCCGATCGAGGCGAACTACGTCGGCAAGAGCGTCCCGACTGCCCAGCGGGAGGTCATCAAGGTCATGTTCGAGGAGACCGATTCCGCCGACGAGGTCTGGATCCTGGAGAGGCCCGGATCCTAGTCAGGTGTCAGGGATCAGGTGTCGGGTGTCAGGGGCACGACACCTCGATACAACCCGTCGAATGATCAGCGTTCTGAAGTCGAAGGACCTCCTCGGGATCGAGCACCTCTCGCCCGAGGAGATCGTCCTCCTCCTCGACACCGCCGAGTCCATGCGGTCGATCGCGGACCGCCCGATCAAGAAGGTTCCGGCCCTGCGCGGCCGGATGATCGTCAACCTCTTCTTCGAGGCGTCCACCCGGACGCGCTTCTCGTTCGAGACCGCCGAGAAGTGGCTGTCCGCGGACTCCCTGAACTTCAGCGGCGGGAAGGGGACGTCGGTCGAGAAGGGCGAGTCGCTCCTCGACACGGCGCGCAACCTCCAGGCGATGTCCCCCGACCTGATCGTGGTCCGTCACTCCTCCCCGGGAGTGCCGCACTTCCTGGCGCGAAACCTGGCCGCCGGAATCGTGAATGCGGGCGACGGGGCTCACGAGCACCCGACGCAGGCGCTCCTGGACGCGCTGACGATCCGGCGCCGGCTCGGCCGGCTGGAAGGCTGGAAGGTCGTCATCGCGGGCGACATCGCCCACTCCCGCGTGGCGCGGTCGAACGTGTTCCTCCTGACGAAAATGGGATGCGAGGTCACGGTGTGCGGCCCGCCGACCCTGCTTCCGCCGCGGATCGAGGAGCTCGGCGTCCGGGCGGCGACCGACTTCGACCGCGCGATCGAAGGCGCCGACGTCATCATGATGCTCCGGATGCAGCTCGAGAGGCAGAGCCACTCCCTCTTCCCGTCGGGTCGTGAGTACTTCACGCGCTACGGTCTGACGTCGGAGCGGCTGGCCCGGGCCAACCCGGAGGCGATCGTCATGCACCCCGGTCCGATGAATCGGGGCGTCGAGATCGCCTCGGACGTGGCGGACTCGGACCGCTCCGTGATCCTGGAGCAGGTCGCGAACGGTGTCCCCGTCCGGATGGCCGTCATCTATCTCCTCCTCACGGGCCGGCCGTGGGAGGGGGAGCGGGAAGGCGCATGACGGATCTCCTCGTCCGGGGAGGCCGGCTGGTGGATCCGGCCGCGGGACGCGACGGCGACTACGACGTCGCGGTTCGCGACGGGGTCGTCGTGGCGGTCGGCGAGGGACTCTCGGCCGACGGCGCCGAGGTCCTGGACGCGCAGGGTCTACTCGTCTTTCCGGGATTCATCGACCTCCACGCGCACCTGCGGGAGCCGGGGCGCGAGCAGGCCGAGACGATCGCGTCGGGCGCCGCGGCCGCGGCAGCCGGCGGCTTCACCGCGGTCTGCGCGATGCCGAACACCGAGCCCGCCAACGACGATCGAACAGTCACCGCGTTCGTGGCGGCGCACGGAGCTCTCGCGGGGAAGGCCCGCGTCTACCCGATCGGGGCGATCAGCCGGAAACGGGAGGGGAAAGAGCTCGCGGAGTTCGGCGAGATGCGCAGCGCCGGAGCGGTCGCGGTCTCCGACGACGGAGACTGGCTCGCGGACGGCGACCTCCTGCGCCGGGCGATCGAGCACGCCGCCCTCTTCGGCATGCCGGTCGTTCAGCACGCCGAGGACCGAACCCTGTCCCGCCGCGCGCCCATGCACGAGGGGGCCGTCTCGACGCGCCTCGGGCTGGCGGGTCAGCCCGACGTCGCCGAGGCCGCCGCGGTCGCGCGGGACCTCCTGATCGCGCGCCTCGCCGGCGGAAGGCTCCACCTCGCGCACCTGTCGACCGCCCTCGCCGTCGCGTCCGTGCGCGACGCGAAGGCCCGCGGCTCCTCCGTCACCTGCGAAGTCACGCCGCACCACCTCACGCTCACGGACGAGGAGATCGCGCGATCCGGATACTCCACGCGCTACAAGATGAACCCGCCGCTGCGGGAGCCGGCGGACGTCGCGGCGCTCGTGGACGCGCTCGCGGACGGCACGATCGACGCGATCGCGACGGACCACGCTCCGCACCACGAGGACGAGAAGGAAGTGGAGTTCGACGCCGCGCCGTTCGGCGTCGTGGGACTCGAGACCGCCGCCGCCGTGGTCTACGACCGCCTGGTCGCGCCCGGGAAGCTCGGCGCCGCCCGCTTTGCCGAGCTCTTTTCGGCCGGGCCCGCCCGCGCGTTCGGGCTTCCGGGCGGGACGCTCGCGCCCGGCTCCCCGGGCGACGTCACGCTCTTCGAT
>JBKPMI010000163.1:0-2313 GCA_046732075.1 Acidobacteriota bacterium
GTCGCAGGCCGACGTCCTCGGCACCCAGATCATGGCGAGGTCCGGCTATGACCCGAACGCGATGGTGACGATGTTCGAGCTCCTGAAGTCGCAGCAGGCGCGGCAGCCCGGGAGGGTCGCCCAGTTTTTCAGCGATCACCCGAACCCCGAGAACCGGGAAGCCCGGGTCCGCCAGGAGGCGCAGCTGCTCCGGGCCAGGGGCTCAATCTCCGTGATCGGCGGCCTCGAGAACGTCCAGGCGCAGATCCGGGGGATGCCCCGCGCCGGCACCATGTCGCAGATCGCGCGGGCGGCGCAGAGCGGCCAGGGGACGACCTATCCCGCGGGTTCCGCCGACACCGGTTCCGTGGCGCGGATCGAGCGGCCTTCCACGCGGATGCGCTCCTTCCGCCAGCGCAACGACTTCTTCCAGATCCAGTATCCCGAGAACTGGCGCGTCTCCGAGGCCTCGTCGGGTTACGGCGTCACGATCCTGCCGCCGGGCGGCGAGGTGCGCGCGAACGGGCAGGACATCCTGGTCTACGGCGTGGTCATCAACCACTACGAGCCGTTCGAGGGCTCGATGGGAGGCGTCTGGGGCAGCCGCAACGGACCGGTGTCCGGCCGCGGCACGCTCGAGCAGGCGACGAACGACCTCGCCAACGAGCTGACGCGCGCGAACGCGTACCTGCAGCCGGTCCCGAACTCGTTACGCCGGCAGACGCTCGACGGAGCGAATGCCCTGTCCGTGGTGCTCGCGGGTCGGTCGCCGGTGACCGGCGCCGACGAGCGTGTGACGGTGTTCACGCGGGAGCTGCCGGACGGCCACGTTCTCTACGCGCTCTTCGTGGCGCCCGCGCAGGACTACACGGCGCTGTCGCAGACGTTCCAGACGATGGTGTCGAGCCTGCGCGTGAACGACCGCTCCGCGCACCAGGAGCACACGCGCTAAACGGGACACGGGACACGGGACACGGGACAGGGGACACGGAAGACGAAAGACAGAAATCCGCCGTTTGATCGCTGATCGCTAGTATTTGAGGTGCACCACCGAGGGCGGTCCGTCCGCCTTCGGCGTCACGACGAAGAGATCGTCGTACTGGCCCGAGGGGATCTCCACTCTCGCGGTGTAGCCCAGCGCCGCCAGGATTTCCGGCAGGGTGTTCGAGTGGCCCACGACGAGGACGATGCCCTTCGGCTCTTCCTTCTTGAGCCGATCCACGAGTATCCCGGGAGCGGGCTTTCCGTCGGCATCATTCGGCGGGTAGATCCGCACCTCGAGTCCTGCGGCCTTCGCGAGCGGCTCGGCCGTCTTGCGCGCCCGCACGGTGTCGGTGACGTACACCGCGGTGACGCCCGCCGACTTCAACACCTCCGCCAGCCGGGAGGCGCGGGCCGCGCCGGCCTCCGAGAGCGGCACGCCCGACTCGTTGGCCTCGGTTGCCTTTTCGGCGTGCCGGACGAGGAAAATCGCCTGCTGCGCGTCCGCGGCGCCGGCGACCGCGAGAAGAAGGACCGTGGCGGCAAATCGCTTCATGGTCCGAAGAAACGTAACACGTTGAGTAAAATTCGCGGCCGATGCCGGGAGGCCACGATGTTCCGATTTCGTCTCCTCTTTCTTGCCATCGCGGTGACGTCTCTCCTGCAACCGGCGGTTGCTTCGGCGCGAGTGCCTGAGAAGAAAGCGGCCCCGAAGGGCGCGCCGATCCGGGCCCAGGAGCCCACCGCCGCGGAGGCGAAGGCGTTCGTCGACGCGGCGGAAGCGAAGCTCATGGAGCTCGCCGTCGAGGCGAGCCGTGCCGGGTGGGTCCAGTCCACGTACATCACCGACGACACCGAGATCCTCGCGGCCAAGGCGAACGAGCGGGCGATCAACGCAGGCGTCGAATACGCCAAGCAGGCCGTCCGCTTCGAAAAGTTGAAACTGCCCGCCGACGTCGCGCGCAAGCTTCTGCTCCTGAAGAACGGGCTCGTCCTGGCGGCGCCGTCGAACCCCAAGGAGAGCGAGGAGGTGACACGGATCGCGGCCTCCATGGAAGGGGAGTACGGAAAAGGGAAGTACTGCCCGCAGAAGGACAAGTGTCTCGACCTCCAGGACATCACCCGGATCATGGCGGACAGCCGCGACGCCGCGCAGCTCCTGGACGTGTGGCGCGGCTGGCACTCGATCGCGATCCCGATGCGGCCGGAGTACCAGAGGTTCGTGGAGCTCTCGAACAAGGGCGCGCGGGAGCTCGGCTTCGCCGACACCGGGGCGATGTGGCGCTCGAAGTACGACATGCCCCCGGACGACTTCGCGAAGGAGGTCGACCGGTTGTGGGAGCAGCTGAAGCC
>JBKPMI010000164.1:0-9166 GCA_046732075.1 Acidobacteriota bacterium
CTCCTCGATCTTGCGCCCGAGAACGAGAGCGTTCATGGGCGACGTGAGCGCGCAGTCGGCGAGAGCGATCCGGGCCGCGTCGAGCTGCGACTTCGCGCCCGCGACCCGGGCCTCCGCCGCATCGAGCGCCGACCGGGAGCCGTCGAAATCCGCTTTCGCGAGGCTCTTCGAATCGAAGAGCGACTTCGAGCGATCGAAGTCGAGCTGCGCCTTGCGCTGACTCGCGGACGCCTCGGCGAGAGAGGCGCGCGCCTGGTTGACCTTTTCGACGTAATCCGACTCGCGCACGCGCGCGAGCACGGTCCCCCGGCTGACCGTGTCGCCGGCCTGCAGGTTGCGGGAACCGGCGCCCGACCGGACCTTGCGGATCTCGCGGACGTACCCGGAGCTCTTGAAAGCCAGGGCGACCTGCTCGTTCGGCTGGACGTTCGCGGAGTAGCGCATTCCCCCGGCGGCGCCGGCCGGCGCCACCGTCTCCGCCCGGACCGGAATGGGCGCGCGCTCGGACTTCGTCTCGTGGCGGCATCCGGCCGAGGCCACGGCGAGCGCCAGCGCCGCCGGAATCGCTGCAAACCTGCGAGAGCTCACCATGTCTCCTCCCCCACCGCGCGCTCGAGGTCCGCGCGGGCGGTCCAGAACCCCGACAGAGCGGCGACGTACTGGCGTTCGGCGTCGGCCAGTTCGGCCTGCGCGCGAAGCAGGTCGTCGGTCGTGATGATCTCGGCGCGATAACGGTCCTTGGAGATGCGGAGCCGCTCGCGCCGGGAGCTCCGCTCGAGCTCGGACGCCGCGAGCTCGCGGCGGGCCTGCTCCAGACGGCGGAAACGGATTCCGACGTCGACGACGATCGAGTTTTCCCTCTCGGTGTCGGCCAGCTTCGCCTGTTCGAGCGCATGCGCCTTCTCGGCGGCGTCGTGGCGGCGGCGTCCTCCGTCGAAGATCTCCCACTGAAAGAGCAGCCCGACCGAGTAGATGTTGCGGGGCAGGAAGTCGACCGAGTACGGCGAGATGTAGTTCGCCTGAAGCGCCACGTCGGGCAGGTAATCCGCCCTCGACAGGCGCCACGCGTATTCGGCCTGGGAGATCTGGAGCCGGGCCCGCCTGGCGGCGGGGTGGATTTCGAGCGCGCGGGCGCGAGCCGCGGCGAGATCGTGGGGATAGGAGCTCGGCTCCGGAACCGTCTGGATCCGGAAATCGGTCGTGATCGGGCGGCCCAGGAGGAGGTTCAGCTGCTCCTTCTGGCTCGTGGAGGTATCGCGGGCCGAGTAGACGGTGGCGTCCGCGCGGGCGACGCGCGCCTGCGCCTCGACGTGGTCGACCTCGAGCGCTTTCTGGGCCCGCAGCCGCTCGCCGACCACGCGTTCGATCTCCCGGGCGTGTCCGAGCGACTCCTCGGCCGCGGTCCGGGCGCTCTCCGCCTGGACGATGCCGTAGTAGACGTCCCGGACCTGGTCGACGGTCGCCTGCCTCTGCTCCCGGAGCTGCTCGCGCGCCGCCTCGGTGGCGGCGGAGTTCAACCCCACGTTCAAGCCGATCTGGTACTGCTGGAGGAGCGGGAACTGGAGAGAGCCGAGCCCGAGGGTCGTGAAGCCACGCGACGTGCCGACCTTCGTATCCTCTGCCGGGATGGGGCCCGTCCCCGGGAAGTCCCCGAAGGCGCCCTTCCCGAACTCGAAGTCGATGCGGGTCAGAAGGCGGGAAGCAAGAAGCGTCAGCGTCAGGGTCGGCCAGCGCCGGCTCCGGGCGGAGGCGAGCTTTTCCTCCGCGCGAGCGACGTCCAGCGCAGCGCTCGCGACCGTGCGGTTCGCGGCGAGCGCCTGCGAGACGGCGTCACCCAGGGAGAGCACCGGGGGCTCCGGAGGGGTCTGGCCGGAAGCGGCGGTCGCCCAGGACGCGAGGAGGGCCGACGCGAAGCATCCCGCCCTCGCCGGACCGCGACCCGACGGCCGCGGAGAAATCTGGATGGTCCCCGCCGGCGCGGAAGGTTCCAAGCTGACGTCTCCCGGTTGTTGGCGCGGAACCTATCACAGCGATGGAGAGCCGGTGTTTCGCGGTGGTGACAGATTCACGCGCCGACCGGGCACGTTTCTTGTTCTTATAGCGCCGCGATGACCCTCCGGGAGCGATTGTTCGGACGGAAGAGGAAGGAGGACGAGGAGATCGTCCACCCCTCCGACGCGAATGGCTCGGAGAAGGACCGGTCGACCGGCACGATCGGAAAGTACGAAATCCTGGAGAAGATCGGGGCGGGCGGTTTCGGGACCGTCTACAAGGCCTGGGATCCCCTGATCAAGAGAAACGTCGCCATCAAGACGTGCGAGGTCGGGAACAAGGACATCCGCAACCGGTTCTTCCGCGAGGCGCAGCTCGCCGGCGGCCTCCAGCATCCGAACATCACGATCGTCTATGAATTCGGCTTCGAAGGCGACGTGCCGTACATGGTGCAGGAGTTCCTGACCGGCGAGGACCTGGACCGGATGATCAAGCGCGGGGCGCCGCTGTCGCTCCAGGAAAAGCTGAAGATCATGATCGGCGTCGCCTTCGGCCTGGAGTACGCGCACAAAGCCGGCGTCATGCACCGCGACATCAAGCCCGCCAACGTGCGGGTCCTCGACACGCAGCTCGTCAAGATCATGGACTTCGGGATCGCGAAGTCCGTCGATCCCGCCGATGACATCACGCAGACCGGGATCACGGTCGGCTCGTCTTCCTACATGTCGCCGGAGCAGATCGGCGGCGATTCCGTGGACTTCCGGACCGACATCTTCTCGTTCGGGATCCTCGCGTACGAGCTCCTCTCCTCGCGCAAGCCGTTCCGCAACGAGAACCTCTTTCTCCTCCTGGAACAGATCGTCAAGGAGCCGCCGGAGCCGCTCGCCCTCCTCGTCCCGGATCTGCCGCCGTCCCTCGTGCAACTGGTCGAGCGCGCGATGGCGAAGAAGCCGGAGGAGCGCTTCCAGACGGCCAAGGAGCTCCGCAACGCCCTCGTCGCGATCCAGCAGGAGGTCGCTCCCGCCGAGGCCGCGCTCGCCGCGGCCCTGCTGCCGGAACGGCCGCGCACCGAGGCGACCCGGCTGCTCGCACTCGAGCAGCTCCAGATCCTGGACACCGGTCCGGAGAAGGAATTCGACGACCTGGCACATCTCGCGGCTCAGGTCTGCGCGACTCCGTTTGCCGTGATCTCGTTTGCGGACCGGGACCGGGAGTGGTTCAAGTCGGCGGTCGGCCTGCCGGTCCGCGAGCTCCCCCGGGCGGTTTCTTTTTCGGCGGACGCCCTGCAGCACCGGGAGATCCACGTGCTGCCGGACCTCGCCTCGGACAGCCGGTTCCTCCATAATCCCCTGGTCTCCGGAGATCCGAAGTTGCGCTTCTACGCGGCCGCGCCTCTCCTCACGCCGGAAGGGTTTGCGGTCGGCATGCTCGGCGTGTGCGACCGGACCCCGCGCGAGCTCTCGCCTCCCCAGCTCGACGGCCTGCGCGCTCTGGCGCGTCAGGTGATGGCGCAGATCGAGCTGAAGCGCCGGCGCCGGTCGGAGAAGGAGCTCTCGAGCGAGAAACTCATGCTCGAGGCGGCCGGCCTGTCGGATCGGGTGCGGGAGGAGAAGATCCAGTGAGCGCCCGGCCCTCGACGATCCTGGTCGTGGACGACGACGACGCGATCCTGGGTTCGCTCGGGGGCCTGCTGGAGTCGGAGGGCTACGGGGTCGAAACGGCGCACGACGGCCGCGAAGCCCTGGAGAAGCTGGCCCGCATGGACCCGCCCGGGCTGATCCTGCTCGACCTCAAGATGCCGGTCATGGACGGATGGCAGTTCCTCACGGAGCGCTCCCGGGACGTAGCCTCGCAGCCCGTCCCGATCGTGCTCCTGTCCGGGCTGCCCTTCATCCCGAACGCGCCGGGCGTCTCGGACTTCCTCTCGAAGCCGATCAACCCCTCCCGGCTCTTGGACTGCGTCCGCCGCTTCTGCGGCGAGCCGGAGTGACGGGAGCGTCCGGGATCAGTTCTCCGGAACCGTCGGCGTCCTCTCGACCTCGCCGGTCATCGGCACGAATCGCACCGGCAGGATGTCCTTCTCGGTGACGTTGCCGTCGGCCCCCTTCCGAAAGACCTTCAGCTCCTGGAAGAATCCACCGACCGGAATCACCATCACGCCTCCGGCCGCCAGCTGGTCGATCAAAGGCTCCGGGATCCGCTCGGGCGCGGCCGTGACGATGATGGCGTCGAACGGAGCGTGCTCCGGCCAGCCGCGGTAGCCATCCCCCTCCCGGACGGTGACGTTCGAGTAGCCCAGCTCCCGCAGCCGCTCCGCCGCGAGCCGTGCGAGCTCCGGAACGATCTCGATCGTGTAGACCTCCTTCGCGAGCTCCCCCAGCACCGCGCTCTGGTAACCCGAGCCGGTGCCGATCTCGAGAACCCGGGATCCGGGCTTCAGGTCCAGGAGCTCGCTCATGAGCGCCACGATGTACGGCTGGGAGATCGTCTGGTTCCCGGGGATCGGGAGCGGGTGGTCCTCGTAGGCCTGCGAGCGTTGCGACGGGTCCACGAACCGGTGGCGGGGCACCTTGCGCATCGCGTCGAGAACGCGCCGATCGCGCACGCCGCGCGCGACGATCTGCGTCTCGACCATTCGCGCGCGGCGCTCGACGTCGGGGTCTCCCGGAACGGGCGTCATCGTTCGGGCCTCGGGCGCAGGCCGGTTGCAGGCCGCGGCGCCCGCACAGAGGACCGCGAAGAACAGGATAGCCGCCGCATGCTTCACGGACGGCGCTCCGGGGCCGCCGGCGACTGCACGATCCGGCCGTCGACGACCGTCATCACCGTCGCGATCCTCGGGATGTCCTTCGCCGGCGCCGTCATCGGATCGCCCCGGAAGACGGTCAGGTCGGCGGCGTAGCCGGGAGCGATCCTGCCGCGCCACGTCTCCTCGAACGCTGCCCACGCCGCGTCTGACGTGAACAGGGCCAGCGCCTCGCGGCGGGAGAGCCTTTCGGAGGCGCGCCAGCCGCCCACCGGCTTGCCCTCGAAATCCTGTCGCGTCACCGCTGCGTAGAAACCGTAGAGCGGGTTCTCGGACTCGACCGGGAAGTCGCTTCCTCCCGCGAGGCGCGCCCCGCCGTTCTTCAGGGTGCGCCAGGCATAGGCCCCGCGGACTCGCTCCGGGCCGAGCCGCGCCTCCGCCCACGTCATGTCGGACGTCGCATGCGTGGGCTGCATCGACGCGATCACACCTTCCCGGCCGAAACGCGGCAGGTCCTCCGGGGCGATGACCTGCGCGTGCTCGACGCGCGGCCGGGTCGCCGGCCGGCCACGTCCCCCCGCCGGGATTCCCGAAGCTTTCCGGAACGCGTCCAGGGCGATCCGGTTTCCGCGATCTCCGATCGCGTGGATCCAGAGCTGCCACCCCTTCTCGCTCGCCTGGCGCGCGACGTCGTCCAGGCGCTCCGGTGCCGTCACGAGCAGGCCGCGCCGGCCGGGCTCGTCGGAATAGTCGGCGAGCAGCGCTGCGCCGCGGCTGCCGAGCGCGCCGTCCGCGTAAGCCTTGATGGCTCGAACGGTGAGGAGGTCGGATCCTGCCCCGACCCGGATCCCCTTCGCGAAGAAGGCGTCGAGAGACGGTTGCTCCGGGGACACGGTCGCGTAGATCCGCAACGGGAGCTCCGGATTCGCGGCAAGCCGCTGGAGGACCGCGACGTCCTCGGGCGAGTAGCCGGAGGCGTCCTGCACCTCGGTCAACCCGACCGCGGCGCAGGCCCGGGCGGCCGCCAGGATCCTCCGGGCAAAATCTTCGGAGGTGGGCGGCGGAACGACCCGATCCAGGAGGTCCATCGCGTTGTCGACGAGAACCCCGGACGGAGTCCCGTCGGGCCGCCGCAGAATGCGGCCTCCCGCCGGATCGGGCGTGTCCTTCCCGATTCCGGCGAGCGCGAGCGCCCGGGAGTTCGCCCACACGGCATGTCCGTCGACCCGGCGCGCCGCGGCCGGCCGGTCGGCGACGACGGCATCGAGGTCCCGGGCATCCGGGAACGCCTTCCCGGGCCACAGGTTCTGGTCCCAGCCCCGGCCCTCGGCCCAGGCCCCGGCCGGGAGCCTCGCCGCGAGCTCCGCGATTCGGCGCGCCGCTTCGTTTGCGTCCGCCGCGGTGCGCAGTTGCGCGATCTCGAGCGACTTCCCGAGGCCGAGGAGGTGCCCGTGCGCGTCCGCCCACCCCGGGAAGACGAAGCTGCCGGAAAGATCGACGCGCCGCGCGTTGACTGCCTGGCGGCGAGCCTGCGGCGCGGGACCGACGTAGGCGATCCGGCCGCCCCGCGTCACGATCGACACCTTCTTCGCCTGCGCGTCCGCGCTGGCGTAGACGGTGGCGTTCTCCAGCAGCAGGTCGGGGCTGGCGGAGGGAGCGGAGGCGAGGAGGGACAGAAGCGCGAGCCCGAGCACGTCCGGCAGTTTAGCGCGCCCGGCCGGCGGATCTCACGGCTCGCGGCGGACGATCAGAAGGGTCTGATCGTCGTACTGGGGCACGCCCCCGGCGAAGGCGGCGACCTCCCCGTACAGGGCGTCGGAGATTTCCCGCACCGGCTGGGAAAGTCGGGACACCAGCGCCTTCTCCATGCGCGCGAGGCCGAACTCCTCGTCGTCGGCGTTGGTCGCCTCGGTGAAGCCGTCCGTGTACACGCAGAGAAGATCTCCGCGCCCGAGCACCGCGATCTCCTCCCTCCACGAGGCCTCGAGAACGAGGCCCACGGGCACGCCGGTCGCGCCGAGCAGCTCGACCTTACGGTTTGCGCGGGCGATGAATGCCGGGTTGTGGCCGGCGGAGACGTATCGCAGCACGCCCCCCTCCGGCTCGTAGATGCCGAAGAAGAGCGTCAGGAACTTGTGCGCCGCCGAGAACCGCTGCAGGTGCCGGTCGATCCGCGAGACCAGGTCGACGATCGTCTCCGCCGCGTCGATCTGGAGGTGGATCGCGGCGTGCACGGTCGACACCAGCAACGCGGCCGGGATCCCCTTTCCCGCGACGTCGGCGACGACGAAGCCCAGCCGCCCGCGCGAGAGCGGGAACCAGTCGAAGTAGTCGCCGCCGACCTGCCGCGTCGGAAGCGTCGAGCCCGCGAGCTCGACACCTGCGACGCGCGGAAGCTCCCGCGGCAGAAGCTGCCTCTGGATTGCGGCGGCGAGCTCCAGCTCCCGCTCGATCCTCTCCTTCTCGAGCGCCTCGCGGTGAAGGCGCGTCGTCTCGATCGCGGCCGCCGCCTGGTTCGCGAAGAGCGAGAGCAGGCGCGCGTCGGCCGGCGTGAAGTCGAGAACGCGGCCGTCGCGCGACTCCTTGTCGGCGACGGCGAGGACTCCGAGCCGCCGTCCCGGCACGGCGATCGCCACCACGAGGCACTTCTCGCACTCCTTCAACCGCATCCCCGCGGTCGGCACCCGGGCCGCGTCGTTGTTCAGGGCGACCTCCCCCTCCGGCAGGTCCCACGACCAAACGGCGTCGGGCGGAAGCAGGTCGCCGCCGACGCTTCTCGCGAGCGGCGCGGTCCCGCGTTCTCCGAAAACCACCAGCGTGCCCTTTCGGGCGTCGGTCAGCGAGATCGACCGGTAGAGGACCTCGTCGGCGAGCGCCGAGATGTCGAGTTGACCCGAGAGCGACAGACCCAGGTCGTAAAGCGACTCGAGCTCGAGGAGGCGGGCCTTGATCTCGAACTCGGCGTCTTTCACCAGGCGGGAGAGACGGCTCGCCGCCAGGACGGAGCCGAAGATCAGTCCGAGAGCGGCCGCGACTTCCGTGGGGTCGTCACCCTCGAGCCCGTCGAGCGCGAGGCAGCCGTGGGTCTCCCCTTCCGCGTCGAGCGGCACCCAGAGGAGACCGCCATGGTAGACCGCCCCCTCGAAGAGAGCGGCCGGCGGATCCGTCGGCGCCGCCCCTTCCGCGGAGTCGAACGCGAGAAGCCAGCGATCTCTCTCGCGCAGGTAGACGGCGGCGCGGCGCGCTCCTGCGATTGCCAGCGCGGCGTCCGCGATTCGCGCGGGAAGCGGCTTCTCGGTCTCGCGCCGGAGGGAAGTGAACGCCCGGGCGAGCTCGTCCATCCTCCCGGACGCGCGAACTGCAGAGTCGGTCACCGCTCCTTCAGGCGGTCGCCGCCACCGCGGCGAGCGCCTCGTCCTCGGTCGGATAAATCGCGGCGTACTGCGCGAGCCCCATGATCCGGAACGTCTTGTCGATCGTGGGCGTGAGCCCGCAGAACGCGAGCACCGCCTTGCGCTCCATGACCTTCTCCAGGACCTCGATCAGGATCGAGATGCCGATCGAGTTGACGATCCGGGTCTTCGCCAGGTTCATCACGAGGGCGCGCGCTCCCCGTTCGAGCTCCGAGTAGGCCTCCCGGGCGATCTCCTCTCCCCCCTGGTTGTTGATGTAACCGTCGGTCCAGAAGATCGCGACGTCTCCCCGGCGCTCGACCGAGACCTTGCAGGTTTCGCTCACTTGTACTTCCTCATGAGTATGCGAGTGCCCCACTCGCCCGAGGTGATCTCGACCTCGTCCATCAGACTCTTGATGATGTGGAGACCCCATCCCCGGCGTCTCCTCTCCTCGAACGTCTTCTGCGGCGTCGGAGACTCCACCCCTTCCGCGTCGAAGCCGTGCCCGCGGTCCCGGACCTCGATCTCCAGGCACCGGCCTTTCGTGCCTCCGACGCGGAACGTGATGTGGACCTGGTTGTCCTCGGTGTGCGCGTGCTCGAAGGCATTGATGCAGGCCTCGACCAGGGCGAGCTTCACTTCGTCGATCTTGTCCCGCGACATGTCCATGTACTCGCCCAGTGCGTCCGCCTGGGCGGTCGCGACGATCTCCATCTCCGGCGCGACCGGGATCGTGAGAGAGACCTCGGGCGGCCCGGCCGTCACGGGCTCGCTCGACGCCGGTCCACGCTGGGCCATCAGGCCTCTCCCGGTCGGGTCGCGGGTTGGTTCCTCCGCGGCGAGGATACCTTCTCGCCCGCCAGGCCTTCGGCCACGCGTCGTCCGTCGCCGTCGCGCGCGGCGGGGCGTCCGGCCCGCCTTTCGGTCCATGCGGCCCTCGAACCGAGGGCCTCGGCTGTTCCCGGCCACGTCATCGGGGAGCGCCTAAAAGCGGAGGAAGAGCTGGAGGGAGCGGACCAGGGCGGCCGGGACG
>JBKPMI010000165.1:0-3686 GCA_046732075.1 Acidobacteriota bacterium
GCTCAGGAACGGCCACTTTCTGGCTTCGATCACGAACCTCTATTCGGCCGGCGTTCCGCAGACGATCCCGTACAACGGCGTCCTGCGGGAGATCGACCTCGTCGGAAACTGCGTGCGCGAGCTCTCCCTCGCCGACCTGAACACGGCGCTGAAGGCGATGGGCTCCGACGTCCAGGCCCTCTGCTACAGCCACGACGTGCTGCCGCTCTTAAACGGCCACACGATCCTTCTCGTGCAGCAGCAGAAGACGGTTCAGCTGACCGCGCCGCCGGGGCCCGGGCAGTTCACGATCCTCGGTGACGCGATGATCGACCTGGACGAGAACTTCCAGCCCGTCTGGACGTGGTCCGCGTTCGACTGGCTCGACGTCAACCGGCACCCCATGGGGTTCACGGCGGACCAGGGTTACGACTGGACCCACTGCAACGGCATCCAGCCCGCGCCGGACGGCAACCTCGTGCTCTCGTCGCGCCACCAGAACTGGTTGATGAAGATCGACTATCAGGGCGGCGCCGGAAGCGGCGCGATCCTCTGGAAGCTCGGCTACCAGGGGGACTTCACGCTCGTCGGCAGCGCGACTCAGCCGACCGACTGGTTTTTCGCCCAGCACTACCCCAACCTGCTGACGGCGAAGGGCGACCGGATCACGAGCCTGTCCGTGTTCGACAACGGCAACGACCGCTGCTACGCAACGCCCGCGGGCTGCCCCGCGACGGGCCTCTCCTCACCGCCGCCGTTTTCCCGCGGCGTGATCCTCAAGATCGACGAGAGCGCAATGACCGCGCAGCTCGCGTGGCAGTACCTGCTCGGCTTCTACTCCTGGTGGGGCGGGGACGTGATGCAGCTCGTGAACGGCGACATCGAGATCTGCGCATCCGAGCCGGTGCCGCTCGGTCAGCCGATTCCGCCGCAGGACACCCCGTCGCAGGTCGTCGAACTGAAGAGCGTCGACGGCAACCCCGTGGTCGTGTGGCGGATGACCGTGCAGCAGGGCGGGACGTACCGGTCGTATCGGATCGGGAGCCTGTATCCGGGAGTGATCTGGGCGGGTTAGCGCTCCCGGCCTCTACTTCCCGGTAGCCAGGCCCCGCAACAGCACGACGTCCGCGTCCCCTTCGCCGAGCGCGGCGAACACGAACCGTCCATCCACCGACCACGAGACGCGGCGCGCGATGAACGTCGGGCGCTGCCCGAAGTCCGTCAACTGCTTCAGCGAACCGTCCGCGGTCGAAATCGCCCAGATGTTCGTCGCGACGCCGTCGGTGAGCGGCATCGCGAGCCACTTGCCGTCGGGGGAGATGACGGGGTGCACGAGCTGCCACGGCGGAATCCGGCTTGCCGGGATCCGGGCGATGACGCGGGACGGTGCGGTCTCCGGGCTCGCCGCGCAGACCTCGTAGTCGGAGCCGCCGCTCACCGTCGGCTTCTCCACCACTAAGTAGACCGTCGTCCCGTCCGGCGAAACCGCCGGCCGAGTCCCCTTCTCGCTCCGGACGGTCACGGCCGAGCCTCCATCCGGACTGATCTTCTTGAGAGGCCCCTGGACGAACCCTGTCGCGAGCTCGTTGTAGTAGAGCCACCGCCCGTCGTGCGACCACGTCGCCCAGCCGCCCCCGCTGACGAGGTTGCGAAGACCGCTGCCGTCCGGATTCACGAGCCAGATTCCGACGTTGCTCGAGCCCGGCAGGTTTCGCGTGGAGACGAACGCGATGTGGCGTCCGTCCGGAGACCACACGGGGACGCCGACGGAGACGTCGGGATCCTGTTCGGACGTGACCTGGCGCGTCGTGCCGGTCTCCGGGTCGACGACCCAAATGTTGCCGTGCCCCCCGCTGTCCGACAGGTAGACGAGCTCGTGATCGCTCGATCCGATCGACGGTGTCTGCACCTGGCCGGTCTGATGGGTGACGGCAACTCCGCGCCGCGTGTTCTCCGGCGCGCTGCCGTCGACCGGGAACTTCCAGATGTTGAACTCCCGCTGGATCCGGCTGGCGACGACGGTCCCCGCGGCGTTCACGTCGGGCTCCACGTAGGACGCCTCGCCGAACGTGAGCTGCCGGAGGCCGTTTCCATCCCGCCCGACGGCCCACAGGTTGAACGTCGGCAGGTAGAGCATCGTGCTCCCCCTCGCCGAGCTGAAGACGACGCCGGAGCCGTCCGCCGTCCACGAGAACCCGGACAGGAGTCGCGCTTCGTGCGTGACGGCCTGCGGCTTTCCGCCGTCTGCCGGCACGGCGAACACGTCGTGCGAGAAGACGTAACCGCGCTGGTACGCGATCCAGCGGTCGTCCGGGGACCAGCGCGGAGTGAAGTAGTACGAGCCCAGCGGAAAGTTCGCGAGCACGCGCGGTTCCGCGCCGTCGCGCGCCGAGGAGACGAGCTCGATCGAACCGCTTCCCGACCGGAAGAAGACGATGCGCTTGCCGTCGTGGCTGACGTCGGCACCGCCGATCGAGCTCGTGATCCGGCGGGGCGAGCCGCCGAGAGCCGCGACCTCCCAGAGCGTCCCCTGGGGCTCACCTCCCCGCGGTGGCGAGTAGTACACGAGTGATGTTCCGTCCGGCGCCCAGCGTGGAGACTCGTGGTCGAGGGCGTCCGAAGTGATGCGGAGCGCCTCGCCGCCCGTCACGAGCCGGACCAGGATCTGCCGCTCGTCTCCGGCGTACTCCGCGAACGCGACCGACTTGCCGTCCGGGGAAATCGCCGGCGACTCCTCGAGTCCCGCAGAGTCCGTGAGTCGGTGGACCAGCACGGGCGGTTGCCGGGTGGGTCCCTTTCGAAGCGTCCCGGCGACGTACCCCAGGGCGAGCGCGGCGAGGACCGCCACGATCGCCGGCAGCACCCGCGTCGCAGCCCGCACGGGTTTTCCGGGACGAGCGCCGGCCGTAAGCGGGAGGGAGGGCGACGACGACGCCGTCGACAAAGACTCCAGGTTGAACGCGACGTCGCCGATCGACTGAAAGCGCTCGGAGGGTTCTTTCTCCAGGCAGTGATGCACGAGCCGGACGAGCGCGGCGGGAGTTGTCCCGCTCGTCTCCGAAAGCCCGACGGGTTCCTCCCGCAGGATCGCGCTCATGGTCTCGACCGGCGACGACACGTGGAAAGCCCTCTTGCCGGTCAGCATCTCGGAAACGATCGCGCCGAAGGAAAAGATGTCCGAACGATGATCCGCGGGCAGTCCGCGCACCTGCTCCGGCGACATGTATCCGACGGTTCCCAGGATGGTTCCCGGCTCCGTGCCGGCGGTCAGCGTGTCGGTGACCGCGCCGGCGAGCTCGGGTTGGCTCAGCTTCGCCAGCCCGAAGTCCAGGATCTTGACCCGGCCATCCTTCGTTACGAAGACGTTCTCGGGCTTCAGGTCCCGGTGCACGATCCCCTTTTCGTGCGCCGCCGCGAGACCGCGCGCGATCTGCGTCGCATAGTCGACCGCCTTTCGCAGCGGGAGTTCGGCGCCCATCATCCGCTCGCGAAGGGTCTGGCCCTCCAGGAGCTCCGACACGACGTATGGAGAGCCGTCGTGCTCGCCGAAGTCGTGGATCGTGAGGATGCCCGGGTGATTCAGGGCCGACGCGGCGCGGGCCTCCTGCTCGAAGCGGCGCAGCCGACCCGGGTCGTCCGAAAACGAATCCGGCAGGACCTTGATCGCGACCTCCCGGTGGAGCCTCGCGTCGCGGGCGCGGTAGACC
>JBKPMI010000166.1:0-10019 GCA_046732075.1 Acidobacteriota bacterium
GCCGCGGATTCGGCGTGGCCGTCTTCCTCGGCGTCCGACCTTGTGCCGTAACCGTCCTCGAAGTCGATCCGGAAGTCCTCGACCGGCTCTCGCGCGAGCTTCCTGGCCACGCGGTCGTGGATCCGGGCGGCGAGGTCCCCGGGCAGCCCGAGCGCGCGCCCGAACTCGCCCGGCTCCGGGGCGTACTCCTCGAGCGATCGCCGCGCGAAATCCCCCAGACGCGGCGCGGTGTCGGATCGGAAGACCTGCGCGCCGCCGTAGACGGTATGCACCGGCTGCCGCTGCGGGGAGTCGCCCGGGAAATGCTCCGCGAACCCGCGGTTCGCCTCACCGATCTGCGCGAGCGCCATCTGGACCTCTTCGGGCGCGAGCGTCCGCTTCACGGGGCCGTCTCCCTCCAGAACTGCTCCAGGAGGTTGCCGGATACCCGGCGACGGTACTCCGCGGTCGAGCGCAGGTCGTCGATCGGCTGGATCTCGGATTCGAGCTCGCGGCGCGCGTCCGCGATGGAAGCGCCGGACGCGAGGACCGCCTCCGTCCGCGGCAGCCGCACGACCGTGGGCGCGACGCTCCCGAGCGCGAGCCGGGGCCGGTCGAGGCGGACCGCCGCCAGGACCACCTTGGAGATCGCCTGCGCCGCGCGAGTTCCGACCTTTCGGAACCACTGGCGTCCCGCGACCCGCGGGATTTCGACCGCGGCGATGAGCTCGTCCGGGCGCAGGACGCTCTTCCGGTATCCCGTATAGAAGGAGCCGAAGGGAACCCGCCGCTCCTCGCGCGCGCTCGCGAGGACGAGGGTCGCGTCGGCGACCGCGAGGACCGGGAGGCTGTCTCCGGCCGGCGAGCCGTTGGCGATGTTGCCGCCGAGCGTGCCGCGGTTCTGGATCTGGACCCCTCCGATTTCGCGCGCGGCCGCGGCGAGAATCGGGAGACGCCGGCGGACGAGCGCGGAGCGGATGATTTCCGTGTAGCTCGCGAGCGCGCCGATCGAGAGAATGCCGCCGGACAGGCGGATCGCGCGCAGCTCCTCGAGGGGCCAGAGGTCGAGGAACTTTTTCGCCGGCAGCGTCCCGAAATTCAACCCGACGTAGACGTCGGTGCAGCCCGCGAGCGGCACGAGCGGCCCCTCGTCGCGGAGCATTCTCAGGGCTTCCCGCAACGTGCGGGGTTGGAGGAGAGTGAGAGAAGAGAGAGCGGTTCTCACGGAACAACCGACGCGCGGGTTCGGGGGATCCAGCGCGGGACGGCGGCACGGTAGTGCGCGTATTCCTCGCCGAAGGCGCTTTCGAGGTGGGGCTCCTCGTAGACGAGTACCCAGACGTGAAAGACGAGCCACGCGGCGGCGGCATAGATGGCGAGCGACCTCGATCCGAAGAAGAGCGCCTCTGCCGCGAGCGTGGTCACCACTCCGACGTACATCGGGTTCCGCACGTAACGGTAGAGACCGGCGGTGACCAGTTTGCGCGGCGGGTCGACCGGCGCGAGGGTCCCCCGGCCCCGGCGGGCGAAATCCACGATGCAGGTCAGGATCACCGCGGCGCCGGCCGCCATCAGGGGGATTCCGACCCAGCGCAACGGTCCGGGTCCCGCCCGCGCGGAATCCCGGGCGAGGAGCATGCGGGGGATCCAGACGACGACCGTTCCCGGCAGGAGAACGGTGAAAAAGATGGACCGCAGGGCGAGCATCACCGCTTCCGCCGGCGTTTCCCGGACGTCGCTCTCTCGACTGCCCGGTAGATCGCGGTGTAGCCGGTGCACCGGCAGATGTTGCCGGCGAGGCCCGTGCGGATCTCATCGAGCGAGGCGCCGCGGGGCAACGCGACGGCCGCGAGGATCATCCCAGGAGTGCAGATACCGCACTGCGCGCCGCCTTCGACGACGAAGGCCTCCTGGAGGGGGTGACGTTCCCGCAGTCCCTCGATCGTCGTCACGGCGGAGCCGCGCACCTGCGCGAAGGGCACCAGGCAGGAGTTGACGGGCTGCCCGTCGACGATCACGGTGCAGGCGCCGCACTCTCCTTCGCCACACCCTTCCTTGGTCCCGGTCAGCCCGCACTCTTCGCGGAGCACGTCGAGCAACCGCTTCATGGGCGCCGCACGGACGTCCCGGTTCTTCCCGTTCAGCGTGAACCGCACGGACTCAGGCCTTCGCGCCCGTGGCTTCGAGTATCCGCTCCGGAGTCGCCGGGATCGCCCGCACATCGAGGCCCAGGCTCCGGATCGCGTTGACGACGGCGGGCGCCGGCCCGTCGATCGGCATTTCTCCGACTCCCTTCGCGCCGAACGGTCCATGCTCGTACGGGCTCTCCAGGATCGCGACGTGGATGTCGGGCGTGTCGCGGGTCGTGGGCACCAGGTAGTTCGTTAGCTGAGCGTTGGCCATCCGGCCGTCGTGCATCGCGACCTCTTCCAGGAGCGCGTATCCGAGGCCCTGCGCGGTCCCCCCCTCGATCTGTCCGGACGCGAGCGTCGGGTGGATCGCTTTGCCGATCTCCTGGACCGTCGTGACCCGCGTCGGCCGGATCTCGAACGTCACCGGGTCGCGCTCGACCTCGACGACGTTGCAGCCCCAGCCGTATGCGCCGTACGCGTCGCCGCGATACGTCTCGTCGTCCCAGTAGAGCCCGTCGGGACCGGCGTACTCCTTCGTCACGACGAGCGGCCCGTGCGCCGCCAGGTATTCGCGCGGCGACATCTTCCCGAGCTTCTGCCGGATCTCCGCCGCGCAGCGCTGGAGGATCTTCCCGACGACCATGCACGTGCGCGACGCGACGGTGGGGCCGCTGTCCGGGACGCGCGCCGTGTCCGCGACGGCGACTTCGACGTCGTCGTACGGGATCCCGAGGGCGTCCGCCACGATCTGCGCGTGCATCGTCCGGGTTCCCTGGCCGATCTCGGTCGAGGCGACGAGGATCCGCGCGCCCGACTCGGTGAGCTCGAGCGACGCTTTCGACGCCAGCTTGACCTCGCCGCCGCCGGTGAACCCGGAGCCGTGGAAAAAGAGCGCGAGACCGATCCCGCGGTCCGAGCCGCGCCACGCGCGCCGCTTGGCCCGGAAGCCGCTGCGTTTCACGGCCTCGCGCAGCACCGGGATCGCGCTGCAGTCGCGACCGAGCTTCTGGCCGGTCGCCGTGGTGTCGCCGGGGCGGAACGCGTTCGTCTCGCGCAGACGCACCGGGTCCATCCCCAGCGCCTCGGCGATCCGCTCCATCTGCACCTCCGCGGCGAACTGGGTCTGCGGCGCGCCGAACCCCCGGAACGCGCCGTTCGGCGGAGTGTGGGTGCGGACGACGCGGCCGTGGATGCGGACGTTGTCGCAGCGGTACGGGCCGGTCGCGTGGATGACTCCGCGCGACAGGACCACCGGCGAGAGCGTCATATACGCTCCGCCGTCGAAGAGCACGTCGATGTCGATGGCAGTCAGGCGTCCGTTACGGGTGACGCCCGTCGAGTGCCGGATGACTCCGGGATGGCGCTTCGTGGTGGCGACCATGTCCTCGACGCGGTCGTAGACGAGCTTCACCGGACGGCGCGCCTTCAAGGCCAGGATCGCGGCGTGCCCCGCGATCATCGACGGGTACTCCTCCTTGCCGCCGAAACCGCCGCCCGTCTCGGTCTGCACCACGCGGACCCTGTCTTCGGGCAGATCGAGGAGCACACGCAGCGCGCGGTGGACGTAGTACGGGCACTGGAGCGAGCCGTAGACGGTGATGCCTCCGTTCTCGGGCACGGCGATGACGCCGTTCGGCTCGATGTAGAGCTGCTCCTGGAGACCCACCCGGTACTGACCTTCGACGACGACATCGGCTTCGGCGAGGCCGCGGGCGACGTCCCCCCGGGTGATGTCGATTTCCTTGAAGCAGAGGTCGGAGAGTTCCGGATCGAAGACCGGATCGAGGGACCGGTAGTCGATCGTGATGCGGCTCTCGGCCGCGATCAGCTTCTCGCGGTCCGCGTGCGCCAGCAGCACGATCGGTTCCGCGAAGTGGCGGATCTCGCGCTCGGCGAGGCACGGCTGGTCGAGCTCGATGAGCGCGATCGTGTTCCGTCCCGGAACGTCGCGGTAGTCCGCCACCGTGAACCCGTCGCGATCGAAGTCCAGCCGGATCCGGGTGATTTCGCCGCGGGGAATCGTCGACCGGATCGTCTTCCCGTGGAGCATTCCGGGGAACGTGAGGTCGTCGACGTACAACGCCCTCCCGGTGACCTTCTCCCGCCCCTCTTTGCGGGGGACGTTGCGGCCGACGGCTCCGGAGGGTCGGCGGCGGGTGGAGGCCCGCAGGGCCGGTCCCCGCGACTTTCTTGGACTGCTGCGGGTGCATGCCCCCAAAGGGGCCTGTCCCCGCGACTTCCGATTGGCGCCCACGGTTTGGGCGGGCATGCTAACAGGGCTTCGGTCGCGGGTGACGCGATGAGGGCGCTCGCCCCCCGCCCTCCGATCGTCTCCAATCCGCGGGGAGCGAGCGCTGCCGAACTTCTACGAGCGGGGGGCCGTGTACAGGGCGGGGTCCTGGAGGAACTTTGCTTTGTTCTCTTCGGAGCAGAAGTAGTAGGTCTTGCCCTGGTGGGTCGCCGACAGCGCTGTGGTCGGGTCGATCTCCATGCCGCACACCGGGTCGACGACTTTTCCGACCGCCGTTTTCTCCGAGTGCATGCCGCAGCTCTCCATGCACATCGACATGTGTTTCTTCATGTCGCTCATCGCGGTTTCCGCCATCTCGACGTGGGTTCGCATTTCGGCCAGAGTGGCGCTGGCCTTCGCTTCCGTGAGGTGCTTCTCGACCTCGGCGCTCGCCTTCATTGCCGCCGAGTGATGCTCGGCGCAGGCCGCCTTGCAGCCCTGCATTTCGTCGGACTTTTTCCCTTCGGCAACCGCGAACGTGACCGCCGCGAGGATCGCGGCCGCAAAAACGATTCCGAATCGCTTCATCATTTCGGTCTCCTTTACTTCATTTGTGTGGGGCTTCCGACGCGAGCTCCTTCGGCGGAAGGACGAACAGAGGACAGAGCATCAACTGCAGTTTGGAATTCCGGCTCCGGGAGCCTCCTGATGCGGTTACATCAGCCGCGGCGCGCGCCGGACGGCAGCGCTAGGGCCCGAAGACCTCGAGGAGCTCCCGGGGGGTCTGCGCGGAAAGGATGGCCTCTACGAACGCCTTCCCGTGCAGAAGGTGACTCAACCGCGCCTCCCAGAGGAGCTGCAGGGAAACGGTCCTCGCCAGGAGCAGAAAGACGATTCGCGGCCGGTAGCCGTTGATCTCCCGGAACTCGACCGGTTGCCGGGCGCGGACCACGACGATCTGGTCCCGACCGAACGGGCATTTCTCGGGGTCGCGCGGATGCGGGAACGCGACCTCCGGATGGAGCGCGGTGCTGCAGAGCATCTCCCGATCCAGGATGGATTCGGAGATCCTTTCCTTCGCCGCGCGCTCCGGCTCTTCCGTCAGATCGAGCCGCGCCCGCCGGATCGCGTGGCGGATCAGGGTCGGCGCGTCCGTGTCGGTCACCCCCAGAAAGACGTTCGCTTCCTCCATGTAGGGGAGCAGCCGGATCTGGGAGCCGAGCTCCCGGACCGGTTGGATTTCGGCGTCGTCGTCCGCCCGCTGCTTCAGGAGCCACCGCTCGACGTCGCTCATACGGAAGTGCCACCGACCCCCGACCCTCACCGCCTTCAGCTCGCCGACGAGTGAATAAACGCTCGCCGCCGACAGCGAAAGAAAGCGGGACACCTCGGAGACGGACATGGTCGGGGCTTTGAGGACGCCGCGATTCGAATTGTTTTCCATTCCCGCATTATAGTGTAATGGGACGTAATTCTTTGACATTTCGCGTAAAGTAATGTAAATGAGTGAAGGATGGAGCGCGTCGCCGAAGACCGGCTGATGACGGTGAAGCAGCTCGCGGACTACCTGCGGGTCAACGACCGCACGGTCCTGAAGCTCGTCTCCGACGGGACGTTGCCCGGCGTCAAGGTCGGTAACCAGTGGCGCTTCCGGAAGGCGATGATCGACACGTGGCTGGATGACCAGGTGCTCGGCGTCACCCCGAAGTTCGTGGACCCCCCCCGGCCGATCGGTTCTCCGCAGAGGCTTCTCGAGCTCGCGAATTGCTTCGGGGTCGACCACATCATTCCGGAGCTCGAAGGCTCGACCAAGACCATGGTGATCGAGGAGATGGCCGGACTCGCGGCGCGCCTGGGTCTCATCCGGGACAAGACGTGGTTCGTGGGAGCGCTCATCGAGCGCGAGAACATCATGCCCGGCGCCCGGGGCAACGGCATTGCGTTCCTGCACGCGCTCCGAAGAAACCCGGTGCAGGTCGTTCGTCCCTTTATGGTCCTGGGGAGGTCGCGGAACGGGGTCGACTTCGATGCTCTGGACGGAAAGCCCACGCACCTCTTTTTCGTGCTCGGCCTCAAGTTCGAAGAGCTCTACCTCCCGTGGCTCCACAAGCTCTCGCAGATGTTCGCGGAGGGAGAAGTCGTGAAGACCCTCCTGGCCGCTCCCGACGCCCCGGGAATTTTCGAGGCGGTCACCGCCGAAGAGCGCCGGCTCGAGCCGGTGGCGAGCGCGACGCACCGATGACGATCGAAGAGACCGTTCGGGCCCTGGCGGAGCTTTCCGACATCGATCTCCGGCTTTCGACGCCGGGATCGGGGGAGGATCGCGTTTCCCGCTCGCTCGAAGGTCGCCGTGCGGCGCTCCGGGAAGCCATCCCCGCGAACATGCTCGCCGCGTACGACGACCTCGCCCGGTCCGGCCGTCGCCCCGCCGTCGTTCCGCTGGTGCGCGGCTCGTACTGCGGCGGTTGCTACATGCGCGTGCCTCCGCAGTTGCACGCTTTCGTTCGGCGGGGACAGTCCGTGTGCTCGTGTCCCCGCTGCCGCCGAATGCTCTACGTTGCTCGAGATCCCGAGTCCACCGGGGAAAAGGGATCGAATGCGCAGGCGACGAAAAAGAGTCCCTCCGGAAATGGAGCGACGCCGACCCGCAGTCGGCGGATCTCCCTTGCGAAGAGGCCGAAGAACCCGGAAGAGTCGAAAAAGGTGGGACGCCGGCGTCTCTAGGTTCCGGCGGCGCCCTTCAGATACTTGTCGAGGAAGCGCAGGATCGCGCCGTAACCCTCGATCTGGTTCTTCTTCTTCGTGAAGCCGTGGCCCTCGTCCGGGAACACGAGGTACTCGACCGGAACGCCGTTCTTCTTCGCGGCGGCCACGATGTCGTCGGACTCGGACTTGAGGACGCGGGGGTCGTTCGCCCCCTGGAGGACGAGGAGCGGCCGCCGGATCTTGTCAGCATGGAACACCGGTGAGATCTCGCGCAGCATTGCCTCGTCCTTCTCGGGGTTGCCGATCTCCTGGTAAAGCGCCTGTCGCGCCGACTCCCACCACTTCGGGATGCTCTGGAGAGTTCGGAGCCAGTTGGATACGCCGAAGATGTCGACGCCGACGGCGAACTCCTCCGGCTTGTACGCGAGCGCAGCGAGGACCATGTAGCCGCCATAGCTGCCCCCGATGATCCCGATGCGGCTCGCGTCGACGTAGGGGAGAGTCGTGAGGTACTTCTTTCCCTCGACGCAATCCCACAGCGGCTCCTTACCGTGCTTCCGGTCATCCGCCGTGTAGAACGTCTTTCCGTAGCCGGAGCTCCCGCGGTTGTTGATGCCGAGGACCGCGTAACCGTGGTTGACGAGGTGCTGGATGCCCGCACTCCACCCCTTGCGCGTCTGGTCCCCGGGACCGCCGTGCACCCAGACGAGCGCCGGAACCTTGTTCTCGGCCGTCGCCTGCTGCGGTTTGAAGTAGATCGACGGAATCACCATCCCGTCGAAGGACTTGAAACGCACGACCTCGGAATCGACGAGGTCGGCCGGGTCGATCTGCTTCGACAGCGAATCCGTCAGTCGGACCGGCTTCTCCCCGCCGAATTCGTACGCGTAAAGGTTGTTCGGAGACCGATCGCCGTTGACGTAGAACGCCATCCTTTTTTCGCTGTCCGCGAAGCGGACGGCGGTGATGTCCCCCGCAGGCAGCCGGGGAAGAGTGATCTCTCTGCCGGTGCGCGTATCGAGGATGTGGATGACGGTGCGGCCGTCGTCGTTGATCCCGGTCGCGCGATACCGGCCGTTCTTCGAGAAGCGGACGAAGAGCGGGTCCCACGCTGGCTTCTCGACGTCCTCGGACTTTCCGGTCGCCGTGTCGTACCGGCGAACCCGGGCGAACTCTGCCCCCTCGTTCGAGAGGTAATAGAGCGCCCCGGACACGGGATCGAACTCCTGCGGCGTGTTGTCGGCCGTCCCCTCGTGCTTCGTAATGAGCTTCGGGCCGTTCGATGCGGCGCTCCAGAGGTAGATGTCGCTGTCCGAAGTCGTGTTCGGCTTCACGAGCGCCACCCACGTTCCGTCCGGCGAAACCGTCGCGATGTCGTAACCGGCGTCGTTCTGGTAGACGAGCTTGCGATCGTAGGACTTCGCGTCGTAGCGGTAGAGGTCGAAGAACTTCGGATCGCGCTCGTTGGTCTCCACCCAGAACGCCGTCCGGTCGCCGCTCCAGCCGTCGAAGGTCGCCTTGAGCTTGTCGCCGGGCGTCAGATCCCGCTCCTTGCCGTCGAGCTCGCGGACGTAGAGGTGATTGAGCTCGTTGCCCCCCTGGTCTCGCGTGTAGAGAACCCGGTCGTCCGACGGGAAGTACGAGACCGCGTAGGTCGTGTCGGTCGTCGAAGACGTCAGGTTCGTGGGAGCGCCGCCGGTGACCGGCACGCTGTAGACGTTGTAGACGCCGGTCTGGTTCGAGGAGAAGAGGATCCGCTTCTCGTCCGAGGAGAACGATGCGTCGCGGAGGCCGATCGTCGCGTAGAACTGCTCGATTGTGTATTGCCTGGGGACGCGCGGCGGGGGCCGGCGCGCGGCCGGCGTGGCCGAACGGGCCGAGAATGCGAGAAGAAAGAGCCCGGCGAGGCCGAGAATCCTTTTCATTTGGTGCTCCTTTCGGCCGCCGCGGGTTCTTCGGTGTCGTAACCGCCGTGGTAGTGCGCCTCGTCCGGCCGCTTGATCTTCGAGTGGGACACGATCCGCTCGCGCCGGATGCCGCGGAAGTCCTCGAGCTTCGTCCAGCCCCGGTGGGCGTTTTTCTCCAGGAACTCCTGCATGCCGGCCACGAGGCTCTTGATGACGTTCGGACCGACCGCGTGATCGAGCATCGCCGCGGTGCAGACCTGGACGGTCCCGCAGCCGAGCAGGAAGTAGTTGAGCGCGTGCGAGAACTCCGAGATGCCGCCGATCCCCGAGAACTCCCGGTCGGGAAACGTGCCCGTCATCTGCGACATCTTCGCGAGCGAGAGGGGAAGGATCGCGGGGCCCCCCAGGCCGCCGGTCGACACCAGACCTTCCACGTTCATCTCGAACTCGAGCGTTTCGGGGTCGATCACGGGAAGCGACGTGAACGTGTTGGACGAGGAGATGGCGTCCGCTCCCCCCAGGAAGGCCCCGCGCGCTTCGACCACGATGTCGGTCGTGGAGGGCGTGAGCTTCGCCCACACCGGAACCTTCGCAACTTCCTTGACGACCTGTGTCACGACCGAGATCAGCTCGTCGTCCTTCCCGATGTTGGAGCCCATGTCCGGCCGGTCCATGTGCGGGCAGGACAGATTCAGCTCCAGCGCGTCCGCGCCGTCCTCCTGGCAGGCCTTCGCCAGCATCTGCCAGTGCCGCATTTCCTCGTCGGACCCGGAGCCCGCCATGATCGATGCGACGAGGATCTTCTCGGGATGCGCCTTCTTGATCCGGGAGAGGCGTCCGATCCACCAGTCGAGCGGCTTGTCCGAAATGAGCTCCCAGTTCCAGGAGGAGTGGAGCGCCGTGCCCGCTCTCTTCTTCATCGAGATGTGCCCGGTAGCCGGGTCCGTCCGCAGGAAGTTCGTCTTCGGGCCCTTCACGTTGACGACCGGATGGACGCCGATCGTCTTGGTCACCACCCCCGCCCAGCCCGCCTCGAAAGCGCGGAGGATGTTCGACTCGGATTCG
>JBKPMI010000167.1:0-1110 GCA_046732075.1 Acidobacteriota bacterium
AGATGTGTATAAGAGACAGCGGCAGGGCCGTTCCGTCGGCGCCGACCACATCGATCGCGTCCAGGACGACCTCGCCTTCTCCGGTCTGGTGGATGACCGCCTCGGCCCGCGGGGCAGGCGCCGGCGCGGCGATTCCGGGCGCATGGTGGCGTGCCCGCCGCGGAGCCATTCGATGGTGTTTCGAACGGGCTTCGGAGGTGGCGGGGAAAAGGAGGACGAACAGAGCAGCGGCCGCTGCCGTGAGAACCGGCGCCTTTCGCACGGGCGGATTATTCCGGACGGCGAACGGACCGGTCAAGGAAAAAGGACTTGCGGAATCAGATACTTATGCCATATCCGCATATCGCTGGAATGGCCTTTCGACTCGGTCAACCGCGCTCGAGATACGTGTTGTCGCGCGTGTCCACTTTGATGCGCGTTCCGGCCTCGATGAACTGCGGCACCATCACCTGGAGCCCGGTCTCGAGCGTCGCCGGTTTGTAGGACGCGGACGCCGTCGCTCCCTTCATTCCGGGCTGCGTTTCGACGACTTTCAACGTCACGGTGTTGGGCAGCTCGATCCCGACCGGGTTTCCCTCGAAGAGGTCCACGCGGATCGTCGTGTTCGGCAGGAGGTAGGCCATCTGCTCCCCGATCACCTCGTCGGAGAGCGTCACCTGGTCGAACGTCTCGCTGTCCATGAAGTGGTGTCCGGCGGAGTCGGAGTAGAGGTACTCCATCTCCCGCTCGTCGAGCGACGCCTTTTCGACCCGGTCGGTCGAGCCGAACCGATGCTCGATCATGGCGCCGTTGCGAAGGTTCCTCATCTTGACCTGCACGAAGCCGCGCAGGTTGCCCGGCGTCTTGTGGATGACTTCGTGGGCGCGGTGGAGCTCCCTGTTGTACATGAGGAGCGTTCCGCTACGGATCTGAGTCGCCGAGATCATCATGTTCGACACTCCCCGTGAAAAACCCGCGCAATTTAGCAGAAAGACGAAGAAAAAGGCCCCGGAGCCGGGGCTCCGGGGCCGGTTCTGCAGGAGGCGGCGGTCAGCGCGAGACGAGCCGGGGCACCCGCTTGGACAGTGACGGGAACACGACCTCGATGTCGGCCTCTGGGCCGAATGAGCT
>JBKPMI010000168.1:0-4122 GCA_046732075.1 Acidobacteriota bacterium
ACGGACGACTACCACGGGACGCGGGTCCCGGATCCCTATCGCTCGCTCGAGAAGGCGGACGACCCGGCCACGGTGGCCTGGGTCACGGCCGAGAACGCCTTGACGAGGAGCGTGCTCGATCGGCCGGAGCGCGAGGCGATCAAGGCGCGGCTGACGGAGCTGTACGACTATCCGAAGATCAGCATCCCCGAGAAGAAGGGGAATCGGTACTTCTTCTTCAAGAACTCGGGACTCCAGAACCAGTCCGTGTACTACGTCCAGGACGGGCCGAACGGAGAGCCGCGCGTGCTCATCGACCCGAACACGATGTCCTCCGACGGGACGGTCGCCTTGACCAACACGTCGCCGACGAAGGATGGACGGCTGCTCGGCTACGCGATCTCCCGGAGCGGCAGCGACCGCCAGGAGATCTCGGTTCGCGACGTCGCGACCGGGCAGGACTTGCCGGACAAGATCGTGTGGGTCAAGTTTTCGGGCATCGCCTGGACTCCTGACGGCAAGGGCTTCTTCTACACGCGCTATCCCCAACCCGGCACGGTGCCCGCGGGCGAAGAGCACTACTTCCCGAAGCTCTACTACCACCGGCTGGGCGAACCGCAGGACAAGGACGCGATGTTCTTCGAGAAGCCGACCGAGAAGGAAGTGACGATCGGCGGCTCGGTCACCTATGACGGCCGCTGGCTGGTCATCACCCCGAACAAGGGCGCAAGCAACAAGACCGAGCTCTGGGTCCTCGATCTCTCGAAGAAGGGGGCGAAGCCCGTCCCCGTCTTCACGGGATACGAGAACGCGTACAACCCGGCGGAGATCGTGGACGGCCGCCTCTACACGTGGACCGACCGCGGCGCGCCGCTCGGGCGCGTAATCGCAGTCGACCTCAAGCGCCTTCCGAAGGACAACAAGGACGCGCCTTTCGTCGAGGTGGTGCCGGAGGGGAAGGACACGCTGCAGACCGCGTACATCGTCAACAAGAAGCTCGTGCTGCAGCACCTGCGCAACGCGAGCTCCGCCCTCGCCGTGCACAGCCTCACGGGCAAGGTCGAAAAGGAGATCGCCCTTCCCGGCATCGGCACTGTCGGCGGCCTGACGGGGGACGCGGACCAGACCGAGATGTACGTGGCGTACAGCTCCTACACGCAGCCTCCCACGAACTTCCGGTACGACTTCGGCAAGGGCGAGCTGGTCCTTTTCCAGAAGACCGACGTCAAGGTCGACCCGTCCGCGTACGAGACGGAGCAGGTCTGGTACCCGTCGAAGGACGGGACGAAGGTCTCCATGTTCCTGATCCACAAGAAGGGGCTCGCGAAGGACGGCAACCGGCCCGTCTACCTCTACGCCTACGGCGGTTTCAACATCAGCCAGACCCCCGGCTTCTCCGGGACGCGCTATGTCTTCCTGGAAAAGGACGGCATCGTGGCGATCCCGAACCTGCGCGGCGGCGGCGAGTACGGCGAGTCATGGCACACCGCGGGCATGCGCGAGAAGAAGCAGAACGTCTTCGACGACTACATCGCCGCGGCGGAGTGGCTGATCTCGAGCGGCTACACGAAGAAGGAGCGGCTCGCGATCGCCGGCGGCTCGAACGGAGGCCTCCTGGTTTCAGCGGTCGAGATGCAGCGGCCCGACCTCTACGGCGCGGTCATCTGCCAGGTCCCGGTGGCCGACATGCTCCGCTACCAGAAGTTCACCCTCGGCCGGTACTGGATCGCGGAGTACGGCAGCTCCGAGGTCGCAGGCGACTTCCCGTTCCTCTACAAGTACTCCCCGTACCACAACGTGCGGGACGGGGTCGCGTATCCCGCCACGCTCATCACCACGGCGGACACCGACGACCGCGTGGACCCGGGGCACTCCAAGAAGCTCGCCGCGCGGATGCAGGCGGCCCAGGGGGGCGACCAGCCGGTCCTGATCCGCGTCGAGACGAAGGCCGGTCACGGCGGAGGAAAGCCCACGTCGAAGATCCTGGACGAACAGGCGGACGTCTGGACGTTCGTCTTCTGGAAGCTGGGGATGTTCTAGGGAGGGGGACACGGTATAAGAGTCCCCATGGCTCTCAGCCGCCGCGCACTCTTGACCCGGGTCGCGGGGGCCGGGGTCGCCGGTCTCGCGTTGCCGGTCTTCCGGGTCGACGCGATGGCGCGCGTCCGCGAGGCCGCCCGGGCCGTCGCCGGCGCGCCGGCCGACACGGTGGCGACGGATGAGGAGTACTGGTCGCACATCCAGCGAGCCTTCGACGTCGACCGGACGATCGTCAACCTGAACAACGGCGGGTGTAGTCCCGCGCCGTCGCACGTCCTCGAGGCCATGATCCGGGACCTCAAGTTTTCCAACGAGATTCCGGTCCACCACATGTGGACGGTCCTCGAGCCCCGGATCGAGTCGGTCCGGCGCGAGCTCGCCCGCGAGTTCGGGTGCGACCCCGAGGAGATGGCGATCACCCGCAACGCGTCGGAGTCGCTGGAGACGCTGATTTTCGGCCTGGATCTGGAGCCGGGCGACGAGGTCGTCGTCACGAACCAGAACTACCCGCGGATGCTCACGAGCTGGGACCAGCGGGTCCGGCGGGAGAAGATCGTCGTGAAGCCGATCTCCTTTCCGGTCCCGCCCCCCTCCGCGGCGGACGTCGTGCGGCGGTTCCGCGAGGCGATCACGCCACGGACGCGGGTTCTCGAGATCACCCACATCACCAACCTGACCGGCCAGATCCTCCCGGTCCGCGACGTCGTCCGCATGGCGCGGGACCGCGGCATCGAGGTCTTCGTGGACGGCGCGCACGCGTTCGCGCACTTCCCGTTCCGGCGCGACGACCTGGAGTGCGACTACTACGGCACGAGTCTTCACAAGTGGCTCCTCGCGCCGATCGGCACCGGGTTCCTCTACGTCCGCAAGGAGAAGCAGAAGAAGATCTGGCCGCTCCTCGCGGCGCCCGAGAAGATGAACGAGGACGTCCGGAAGTACGAGGAGATCGGGACCCACCCGGCCGCCAACCACAACGCCATCGCCGCGGCGCTCGCCTTCCACCGGGAGATCGGCGCCGCCCGGAAGGCCGCCCGACTGCGGTGGCTGCGCGACCGCTGGGCGAAACGGCTTCTGGCGGCCGACTCCCGGGTCCAGGTCCTGACGCCGCTCAACTCCACGGAGTCCTGCGGGATCGGACTGATCCACGTCGACGGGGTGGACACCGAGAAGCTGCAGGCGTTCCTCTGGGACAAGCACAAGATCATGACGACGCCGATCGTCCACCCCGAGTTCAACGGTCTCCGCGTCACGCCCAACGTCTACACGCGGCCGGACGAGGTCGACGTCTTCTCGGAGAAGGTCGAGGAGGTCCTGAAGAAGGGGCTGGCCTAGACGGAGTCCGGGGCGGGAACCTCCGCGGGGAGGCGGTGTCTCTCTCTCCAGGAGGCTCCGAATGCGCCAACGCTCCCCTGCCGCTGCCCTGGTCCTGGCCCTCGTCCTCGGCGCCCCGTCGCTGCTGGCCGCTCAAAAGGAGCGCTTCGGGCTCGCGGTCGTCGTGGACGGTTGCGAGGCCGAGGAGTACGTCCACGACGGGAAGATCTACGTGGAGGCCCTGCGCGGGCGCAACTTCACCCTCCGCCTTTCGAACCCGACGGGCGAGCGGGTCGCGGTCGCACTGTCGGTCGACGGCCGCAACGTCGTCGACGCGAAGCGCACGAGCGCGTCCGGCGCGACGAAGTGGATCCTCGCGCCGGGACAGACCGCCGAGATCCCGGGGTGGCAGATCTCGGGAGAGACCTCCCGGAAGTTCTTCTTCACCGACACGGCGCGGTCCTACGCGAAGTGGCTGGGCGACACGCGAAACGTCGGCACGATCGAGGCCGTGTTCTACCGGGAGCGGCGGCCGGAACCGGTTCCCATCGTCGGGGGCGAAGCCGGTTCCATGCATGAACGCCGCTCCGCGCCGCTGCGGATGGGCGGTCCGCCTGCCGCGCCGTCCGGTTCCTCAGGCGAGAAGAAGGCCGAAGCGGAGGCGGATCGTTACGCAGCCACCGGGATCGGCGACAGAACGCGATTCCTGGTGCGCTGGGTCGAGTTCGACGAGGAGTCCGAGCCCTCGGCGCGGATCGCGTTGCGCTACGAGTTCCGCCGCGAGCTCTATCG
>JBKPMI010000169.1:0-2074 GCA_046732075.1 Acidobacteriota bacterium
CTTTTCGCGCGTCCGGCTCGCCGCGAATCCGCCGCGGCACGAACGCGCGCGGGAGCGCCCCGGGGTTCTCGAACACGGCGGCGTCGCGGTCGCGGGCGACGGCGGTCCACCCCGCGGGCGCCGGAGCGCCCGGCCCGGCGACGGCGTAGCGCGCGTTCAGGTAGGAGAGGAACGGAGCGCGCACGTCCTCGATACGGTTGTGCGACGCGAACTGTCGCCGGCTCCAGAGCGGGTACGTCTCCTCGAACCGGCGCAGAACGAGCGACTCGTAGCCGCGCACGTCCTCCAGGCCGAGGAGCGCCGCGCCGTTGGGACGCAGGTCCTCCCCCGCCGCGGCGACGCGATACGGCTCGCCGCCCCGCGGCAGTGACGTGAGCGACGGCAGCTCGGGAGTGAGCGAGCGCGCCGGCAGCGTGGGATACACGCCTCCCATCTCCAGGGAACGCTGCGCGACGAGCAGGGCCACGGCCGTCGCGATCACCGTGCTCCCCCGGTTCCGTGAAAGAAGCGCCGTGGCGCCGAGGAGAAGGACGGGCAACAGCTCCTCGCCGAAGGACACCGTCACGAAGTCGGGCGGGAGGACCCGCTCGCGGAAGACGTCGTCCGAGATCGCGAAGAGGACCGCGAGGATCCCGGCGACCGCGGCCGCGGCAACCGCGAGACGGCGCGCCATTGCCCGCTCCTCGAGGACGCGGTCCGCGCCCAGCGCCGCCAGGCCTGCAAGCCCGAGCGGCGCGAGGAACACCAGCCGGTAGTTGAGCGCGAGAGAGAAACCGGGCAGACGCGACGTCGCGTCGAGCAGAATCGGCGCGCTCGCCCCGTAGGCGAGGCCGGCGACGAAGAATCCCAGGAAGATGCCGCGCTCCCGCCGTCGAGCGGAGACACCCACCGCCGCGAGCGGGAACAAGACCGCCCCCGCGTAGGCGAGCGGCATTCCGGAGCCGTCCTGCCGCGCCTCCTGTACCGGGCTGCGGCCGTAGATCCCGTGCGCGAACGGCAGGACCGCCGGCCGCAGGCGACGCACCGCCTCGCGGGCCGGGACGGATTGCCGCGGCCGTCCCTCTTCGAGCGCCACGATTCGCGCGGCGTACTCCGCGGAGTGGGGAAGCGCCTCGAGGAGCGGGAGGAGAACGGGCGCCGCGAGCCCGAACGCGACGAGACCCGCGCCGAGCAGCCCCCCGACGGCGCGCCGCGCGTGCCGGCGACCGTCGCGCGCGAGCACTTCCCACAGGAACCAGACGCCGCCGGCCGCGAGGCAGTGAAAGAACGTCTCGGGGTGCCCGCCGTGGAACGAGAGGGCGAGCGCAACGGCGGTGATTCCGACGCCGCCCTGGCCCGGGGACCGCGCGAGGCGGCGCAGGCCGAGAAGGAGGAGCGGGAACGTCGCGATCGACGGACCCACGGCCCAGCCGTCCCAGAAGAGAACATACGTCGAGAAGCCCCACGCGATCGCGCCGATGAGCGCACCGGGCTCGGAGGAGCCGAGCTCCCGCAAGAAGAGGTGCGCCGCGAGAAGCGCGAGGAAGAGCGTGAACGCGCAGAAGAAGGTCCACGACTGGGCGAGCGGCAGAAAGATCCCGAGCCAGGTCGACGGGTGAAACACCGAGGCCTGCGCCGTCGCGAGGAGCGGATTCCCCGCGAGCACGAACCGGTTCCAGATTGGGAGACGGCCGTTGACGAGAGCCTCCCGGACGGCGGCGCGCCACGGGATGTTCGCGAACGCGAGGTCCGACAGGATCGGGTTCGTGACGCCCCGGATGCCGTTCTCCACGGCGACGCCGCGCCACGGGTCGTGTGAGTAATAGAGGTCCGAGGGCCCGTAGAGGTCGCCGCGCAGGAACGCTTTTCCGGTGAAAGCGAATGGAAGGAGAGCGAGGAGGACGCCGACCTTCCACGGGACGTGTGCCACGAAGCGCCGCGCCAGCCAGACGCTCGCGACCGTCGCGGCCGCCCAGACCAGCCAGAGCGCGAACGCGTCGATTTTCAGATTCGTCGTTTCCCGGCGAAGATTGTAGCGACGTCGACCCGCCGGTTCCGGCGGGAGCGCGGGAGGAGGAACGCTGGAGAAGAGCTC
>JBKPMI010000170.1:0-1987 GCA_046732075.1 Acidobacteriota bacterium
ACTTCGAATGGCTGCTTCAACGGGAAATCGGCGATGCGGTCGAGATCCTCACTCCGAGAGACCCGAGTCGGAGGGGATCCCAGCTCTCGTTGCAGGTGAAGTCGAACGCTTCGGGAAGAACCGTTTTCGAAAGACTCGAAGCATCCGGTGTCGCCTGCGACTGGCGCGAGCCCGACGTGATTCGCGTGGCTCCCGTCCCTCTCTACAACCGGTACGAGGAGGTCCACCGCTTCGTCGAGATTCTTCGGAACGCGCTGTGAGATCCCCCCGCGAGACCCCGGAGATCACGCTCGTCGGCGCCGGTCTCGCCGGGTCGCTGCTCGCAATCTTCCTGGCGCGGCGCAGGTACCGCGTGACGCTCTTCGAACGCCGCCTCGATCCGAGGAAGCCGTCGACAGCGACAGCGGCGGGGCGCTCCATCAATCTGGCGCTCGCCAATCGCGGCATCGCGGCGCTCGAAGAGGTCGGCGTGATGGACAGCGTCCGGTCCGCGCTGATTCCGATGACCGGGAGGATGCTTCATGACGAGGAAGGACGGCTCCGCCTGATTCCCTACGGCAACAAGCCGCATGAAGTCATCTACTCGGTTTCGCGCGCGGGGTTGAACACGCTCCTCCTGGATGCCGCCGAATCGACTGGAAGAGTCGCGGTGCGCTTCGGAGAGACAGTCCACGGCGTGGACTTCGCGAACCGCGAGGTGCAGGGGACGCCCTACGATGTCCTCATCGGGACGGATGGAAGCGCCTCGGCGGTTCGCGCCGTGATCCTGGAACGGACGGACGGACGGCTCGACGAGCAACCGCTCGGCCACGGGTACAAGGAGCTCTCGATTCCCGCGGCGGCCGGCGGCCGATTTCGGATGGAGAGGGGCGCCCTGCACATCTGGCCGAGAGGCGAATACATGCTGATCGCGCTCCCCAACGTCGATGGCAGTTTTACCGCGACGCTGTTTCTGCCGAACCAGGGGGACGAAAGCTTCCAGGCCCTGACGACGGCCGAGGCCGTTTACGCGCTCTTCGAACGCCGGTTCGCGGACGCGATTCCGCTCATACCCCGCCTGGGAGATGAGTTCTTCGAAAACCCCACCGGCCATCTGGAGACAATCCGGTGTAAGCCGTGGTCGTTCGAGGATCATGCGCTCGTCCTGGGGGATGCGGCGCACGCGATCGTTCCCTTTCACGGGCAGGGCATGAATGCGGCGTTCGAAGACTGCAGCGCCTTCGATCGATGTCTGGAGAACCCCGATCGTCCGTGGAAAAGTATCTTTGCGGAATTCGAAGAGCGCCGCCGGCCCGACACCGACGCGATCGCCGACATGGCCCTGGAAAACTACGTCGAGATGCGTTCCACAGTCAGCGAGCCTAAGTTTCAGTTGAAGAAGGATCTCTCCTTCCGCCTCGAGGAGAGGCACCCCGGCCGGTTCATCCCGCGGTATTCGATGGTGATGTTCCACACGATTCCCTACGCGGAGGCGAAGCGGCGGGGAGCGATCCAGGAGGAAATCCTCGAGGAGTTGACGAGCGGGACAGCGAGCCTCAATGAGGTCGACCTGGCGCGCGCCGACCGGCTGATCGACGAGCGGCTGACCGTGGTGAAATCGGCGTAATGAAAAGGAGATCCGGCCGGGCGGCTTCCCGGATTGCCGCGGCGACTCTTCTGGTCCTCGCCGCCGCCGATGCCTTCGCAGTTCCCTCCGGCGACCCCAAACTCGATCGCGCGATCGCGAGGGCAAACTCCGACTACGTCCAGGCGATGAAAACCGGCGATGCGGCAACGATCGCCGCGCCGTATACCGACGACGCGGTCTTCGTTGGAGTCGACGGCGCCTGCACCCGGGGCCGGGCTGAGATCGAGAAGATGTACCGCGCCCGGCTCGGGCGGTCGGGCCTCGCGAAATCGACGCGAATCGACTCGAGGAGACTCGTGGTCGACGGAAATCTCGCCTACGAGTCGGGTTACGGCGAGATCGGGCGCCTCCGGGAAGGCA
>JBKPMI010000171.1:0-12141 GCA_046732075.1 Acidobacteriota bacterium
AGTCCCCGCTACAACCCTTGATACCGTAGCGGTTTTAGACGCGGTTCGGACTCGCCTCGATCTGGTAGATGAGCCGGGTCGCCTCGAACGTCTTCGCACCCGCCCGCACCTTGTCGAAACCCACGCGCAAGCGGACGAACGAGTTCAGGAACGCGTCCATCCCGATGCCGGGGGAGATCTGCCGGAAGATGAGAGCGCCGTCCTGCTGCGCCTGGTAGTCCGCGATGAGGTACGTCCGCAGCCGCCGGACGGCGCCCGTCGGCCGGAACGTCCAGCCGGTCTCGCCGTAGGTCTCGCGCAGGCCCACCTGCGGCAGGAAGCCGTTGTCCGCCCGGAACTCGTCGCCGTAGTCGTTGTACTGCGCGAAGAAGTCGAACGTCCGGGTCGAGTGCTGCCACCAGAGCTGCCCGGCGTGGCTCGACAGCTTCTGTCCCGTCCACTCGTCCGCGAGATCCGGGCGCACCGGCGTCTGGCTGCGGGAGAGGAGGAACTGCCCGGTGATCGTGTCCTGGTCGGAGAGGCTCCAGCGAAAGTCGGGGCCGAAGACCCGGTTGTAACCGCCGCCGTCGCTGTCGTCGATCTCGCGGTCCGTCGCGAGGAAACTTACGAACGACTGACCGACCTCGTGGCGCACGCGTGCGATTGCCGCGATCGACCGGAACTCCTGGTCCGCCAGGTCCGAGGAGTTGGGCCCCGGCAGGATGACGCTTCCGCCCCCGCGGTCGTCCACGACCAGCGCCGTGTAGGCGGTGCGTCCCATCCGACCAGTGGCGCGGACGCCCCAGCGGGGCGACGTGATCGTGCGCGTGTAGACCGCCTGGATCGGCGTCGAGAAGAGCTCGATCCCCTCCAGGAAGAACGGCCGTTTCTCCGGGAAGAACAGAGCGAACCGCTCGTTGGCGCCGATCTGCGCGACGTCCGACTCGATCTGCGAGAAGTCGGGGTTGATCGTCGCGTCGATCGCGGTGTTCACGTTGGGCGTCCACTTCAGATCGAGCCCGCCGTCCGCCTGGACCGACTCGTTCTCGAGCGGCTCGCCGAGGACGTCGCCCCTGGGGGCCGCGTCCTGGCTCGCGGTCGCGTACGGCGCGACCACGAGGTGGCCGCCGGAGGGCAGACCGGTCAGGCCGGTCAGGGGGTTCGAGTGGCAGATGAAGCAGCTGCTGCCGCGCGGGATCTTCATCGAGAAGTACTGGTAGCGGAAGTCCCGCGGCCGGTTCCGGTAGAAGTTGATGTTCCACTGCTGCGGGTCGGACTTCCTGTAGCGCAGCGAGGAAAACGGGATCCGGAGCTCGAGCACCCAGCCGGTCGCGGTGATCCGCGCGGCGGAGTCCCAGTAGTAGTCGGGGGAACTGTCCTCGCCGGTCGCGTCGTCGGTGTTCGCGTCGTACTGGATGCCGCGGGGGTTCGCCAGGAAGAGGATTGCGCGCCGCGCCTCGCCCTGGGTGTCGAGGATGATTCCGCCGTAATCCGTGGTGCTCGGGACGTTGTCGCGGTCCCCGTAGGGCGCGCGGATTTTCCCGGGCTCCGGGTCGTCGAACTCGAACCCGGCGTAGAGGAACTTCTCGTCGTAAGTCAGGTAGCCGACGTTCTTGACCCTGGGCTCGGTGTTGTCGCCCGGGTTCGTTTCGTACCAGGTGGATACTTTTGTCGCACCCTGCCAGCCCGCGTCCGACAGGTTGCCGTCGATGGCGATCGGTCCCGTTGCCCGCGTGATGGGGATGGGAGCCGCCTGCTCGGCGCCGGCCGCGAGAATCGGCCCCGCGGCGAGCGACAGGCACAGCGCCAGGGAAGTACGAAGTCCTTCGTTGCGCGACACCGATTGCTTAGACGGACCGTTTTCGAAAAGGTTTGGGGGAAAGCGGATTCCGCCCGTTCTCCCGGGGTTTCCTGGGCTTTTCCGCCGCCGCGCGGCGCTTTTTTGCGTTCATGCCGCATTCACCGACGGGTCATTACATTGCGCCTCGCACCGCTCGAATCTCTCGAGCGGCGCGAGGAGGTTGAAATGAAGAAATCGTTCGTTCGGGCTCTTTCGCTCGTTTCGCTTCTGGCGGTGCCGGCGGGATTGATCGCTCAGGCGGCCGCGACGCCGCCGACCACCACGACGACGACCACCACCACCGAGAAGAAGCCGGCAGTCAAGAAGATGAAGGTGAAGAAGCATCACAAGAAGATGCATCACCACGTCAAGTCGACGGCCCCCGCGATGAGCCCGACGCCCGCCCCGAAGAAGTAGCCGTCTCGCTGTCACGAAAAAGCCGGGGCGATCGCCCCGGCTTTTGCTTTTCTCCGAGCGATCGTCAGCGCATCGCCTCCATCGGCGAGAGGCGCGACGCCCGGATCGCGGGGTACATCCCGAACACGAGCGCGAGCGCCAGGGCGGTCGCCCAGGCGATCAGCAGTCCGACCGGGTTCACCACCAGGCCGTACGGGAACTTCGAGGACAGAGCGGTGCATACGAAGCCGCCGGCGATGGTGCCGACGAACGCGCCGACCGCCGCGAGCACCAGCGCCTCCAGGAGGAACTGGATGAGCACCTCGTGGTCGGACGCGCCCATGGCCTTGCGCAGGCCGATCTCGTACCGCCGATCGGAAAAAGAAATCAGCATGACGGAGAGGACGCCGACGCCGCCCACGAGCAGGACCGTCGCCGCGAGGCTCATGAGCACGATCGTCCAGCCGCGCATCTGGTCGAGGAAGTTCTGGTACGACCGCGCGAGCTCCGATTCGAGGTCGGTGATCTCGATGTCCTCGATGTTGTGATGGGCCTGCTTCGCGCGCCCGATCATCATCGCGGAAACCTCGTTCATCTCCCGCTTGGCGCGCAGTTTCACGGCGACGTGAACCAGCTTGTGGTCCGGGTCGATCCGGTCCATGAACGTCTCGATCGGGATCAGGATCCCATTGGCGTCGTAGTAGTTCTCGTCGCTGAAGATCTGGCCGGGCGCCTGCACGCCGACCACGCGGAAGCGGACTCCCTCGACCGTGATGTCGCGGCCGACCGGGTCGGATCCGCCGAACAGCTTCGCGCCGAGCGTCGCTCCGACAACCGCGACCGTCGACCGCCGCTTCTCATCCCCTTCCGTCAGCCCGCGCCCCAACCCGACCGGCCGGTTCATCCAGCGGCCATAGTCGTGCGTCACGCCAACGATCCAGAGCCGCTCCGAGCCGCCCGGCACGCGGACCGCCGACCGCTTCTGCGCTCGCGGCAGGAAGGCGAGAACGCTCGGGTGCGGCGCGGTCAGGCGCGGCAGGTCCTCGAAGCGCAGCCCCGGGCTCATCGCGAAGCGCTTCTGCTCTTCGGTCGTCTGCGGGGCCTTGGGCGCGAGCATGATCGTTCCGTCCCAGCTCATGCCCGCAAAGCCGGTAGTGATTCGGTCCATGACCCCGTCGAGCACCGACGTCATGACGACCAGCGCGAAGACTCCGAGCATCAAGAGCGTCAGCGTCAGGAGCGAACGGAGCTTGTGCGCCCACAACTCGATCAGGCCGCCGCGGACCACCTCCCCGTACAGCGCGAGTCTCGCCCGGAAGGGAAGACCCGTGGGCCGGGAGACGGAAGACGGGAGACGGGAGACGAGGACCTCGCTACTCATACCGAAGAGCTTCCATCGGCGACAGGCGCGCGGCCTTGAATGCGGGATAGAGCGCGAAGAGGAAGCCGAACGCGATCGCGAGCAGGAACGCGAAGAGGAAGCTCTTGGGGCTCATGTAGAGCGGGATCCCGATCGCCGACGTGATGATCTTCGAGAAGCCGATGCCGGCCAGCAGGCCCAGGGTGCTTCCGAGCCCCGAGAGAAGGAGCGCCTCGGTCAGGAACTCTTTGAACACCTCGCGGCCGGACGCGCCGATCGCCATCTTCACGCCGACCTCGCGGATGCGCTCCTTCAGGGACGCCATCTGGATGTTGACGTTGACGATGCCGCCTCCCAGGATCGAGAGGAGCCCGGACAGCCAGAAGATGATGTTGTATGCGTCCCCCTCCTTGCGGCGCTTGCGCACCCGGGCGGCGACGTCATCCAGCCGGAAGTCCTCCTGCTGGCGGTGGTTCGCCTTGAGGAGGTCCGAGAGGCTCTTCGAGAACGCGGAGAGCGCGTCGACGTCGTGCATCTTGAACGTCACGCGGTCGAGGCGCTGGTAGGCGTCCCCCTGGAAGCGGCGAGTGATGAGAGTCGACGGCAGCGCGACGATCCGGTTGCGCCAGGCGAAGATGTTTTCCTGGCCGTCGCGGAAGCGAAAGACGCGCTCCTCGAGAAGCCCGACGACCTGGACCGGCACGTCTCCGACGCGCATCGTCTGGCCGAGGGCGTCGCCGTAGGGGAAGAAAGTCCGCGCCGCTTCGCTGCCGAGGATGACCACCGGCGCGCCGAACGCCAGGTCCTCCGAGGAGAACCTTCGGCCCTGCATGATTTCGTAGCCCTCGGTTGCGAGGAACTCCCCCCCGATGCCCCAGATCTGCCGCTCCTGGTCGGCGTACGCCGATCGCACGCGCGCGCGCGCGTCCTTCCGGAGACTGACGCCCGCGACCATCTTCTTGTCGAGGTCGCCCCCCTCGTCCGCGTCCTGGCGCCGCAGTCCGAGGTTCGCGGTCTGAAGCGCGGAAGGAGTTCCGTCGATGACGAGGGGATTGGGCTGGACGTTCAGCTTGTCGAGGCCGCCCAGGCGGACGTACAGGTCGTCGGAGCGGCGGCGCTGGCTGTCCGAGATCGAGAAGCCGCCGAGCACCGACGCGACTCCGAGGATGACGCCGAGCGCCTGAAGGGCGGAGCGCGCGGGATTCTCGCGCATCTCGACCCACGAGTTCCGAAGCCGTTCCCGGAAAGCGCCACTGAAGCGCAAGAGTCTCAACCCGCCCTCGGCCTCAGGCCACTTTTTCGGTCGAGCTGGCGATCCGGCCGTCGTGGATCTCTACCTGCCGGTTCGCGAGCGAAGCGATCTCGAGGTCGTGCGTCACGATCAGGATCGTGTTGCCCTGCCGGTGCAGCTCCGAGAAGAGCTCCAGCACTTCGTGGCCGGTCTTCGAGTCGAGCGCGCCGGTGGGCTCGTCGGCGAGGAGCATGACCGGCCGGTTCGCGAGCGCGCGAGCGACGGCGACCCGCTGGCGCTGCCCGCCGGAGAGCGTTCCCGGCAACTGCTTCCCCTTTTCGGGGATGCCGACGCGCTCGAGGAGCTCCGTGGCGCGCCGGCGCCGCTCCTTGCGGGGAACGCCGGCGTAGAGCATCGGCAGCTCGACGTTGCGCAGCACCGAAGCGCGCGGCAGGAGGTTGTACTGCTGGAAGACGAAACCGATCTTCTGATTCCGGATGCGTGCGAGCTCGGATCCCGAGAGACCGTCGACCCGCTCGCCATCGAACTCGTACGACCCCGAGGTCGGCGTGTCCAGGCAGCCCAGGATGGCCATCAGCGTCGACTTGCCCGAGCCGGACGGCCCGATCAGGCTCAAGAATTCGCCGCGGCCGACGCTGAAATCGATCCCGCGGAGCGCGTGGACCGCCACGCCGTTCGAGCCGAACGTCTTGGTGAGCCCTTTCGTTTCGATGATCAGCGTCATCGCGCCCGGCTCGCGCTAGTTGTTCTCATCGTCCTTCTCGACCTTCTTCTTCGTCGGGTCCTCGAGCGACACCTGCTGGCCGGGCATCAGACCCGCCACGATCTCGACGCGCTCGAGCGTCGCGATTCCGGCCTTGACGGGCACCACGTCGAAGTAGTCCTTCCAGTGGTCGGAGAGCCAGATGTACTTGTTGCGCCCGGCCAGGCCCTCCCGCGCCGCTGAGACCTGCTGCGGCTTCAGGTTGGGCTTCAACCGGTACGAGATTGTTTCGCCCTCCCGGCGCTGAAGGGCCTCGAGCGGGATCGAGACCGCCTTGTTGCGTTTTTCCCCCAGGATCTCGACGTTCGCGCTCATGCCGGTCTTGAAGTGGTCGCCAAGCTCATCGAGCGCGATCTCGACCTTGAACACCTTGATCTTCTCGACGAGCTCCGCGGCGGGGGAGACGAACGTCACCTTGCCGGTGAACACCTTCTGCGGGTATGCGTCGAGGGTCACCCGGACGGGCTGCCCGAGCGCGACCTTTGCGATGTCCACCTCGTTCAGGTTGACGCGGATGATGAGCGACTTGAGGTCCGCGACCGTGAAGAGCGCGGTGCCCTCGTTGAAAGAGGAGACGCCCGAGGTCACGGTCTGTCCGAGCTCGACCCCTTTCTTGATGATGACGCCGTTCATGGGGCTCGTGACCCGCGCCTTCTGCGACGACGAGTTGCCGGAGATCGGGATGCCGCGATCCTGGACGATCTGGAAGCGCATCTCCGCGGCCTTGAGCGCCTGTGCCGCGAGGTCGCGCCGGTTCTGCACGATGCGCAACGCGTCCTTGCCGATCAGGCCGGAGTCGAAGAGCGCCTTCTGGTTGGCGAGGTCGCGCTCCGCGTCCTGGAGCCGGATCCGCGAGTCCGTGACGCCGGACTGGACGTCCGACAGGGACTGCGCCTGATTGACGTCCGGCTCGATCTCGGCCAGCACGTCGCCGACCTTCACGACCGCGCCCTCCCGGACCCTCAACCCGACGACCCGGCCGGACACCGGCGACTTGACGTCCACCTTGGTGACCGGATCGACCACCCCCACCTCGCGGACGGAGACCTGGAGGTCCTCGGCCTGGACCTTTCCCAGCCGGAAAGGGAGCTCTTCGGACCCCTTGGGCTTGTCCTTGCTGCGCATGGCGACGACGGCACCGCCGGCGACCAGCACTCCGAGCATTCCCAGCAGGATCCAGCGTTTCTTCTTTCGGGTCATCGTCCCCCTCCGCGTGGAAGCCGTCACCGGCCTCGGACTTTCGAGATTCCGGGCTTGTGACAGATACGCGAGACCTCCGGAGAATGTTCCGTGGTTGGGCGGAGGGACCCCTGCCTCCGGGACCGAAAGGGATAATCCGCCGGGTGATCGGCGACCGCGACCGCGACCGTCGTCGGGCCCTCCTCCAGGCGCTCGGCTCCTATCGGGCCGGAGAGCCGGACGACGAGGCCCGGCTCGGCCGGTTCCGGTCGTTCCTGGCGCGCGCCGATCCCTTCCGGCGGACGGATCCGGACGGACACGTCACCGCGAGCGCCATCGTCACGCGGCCGGCGGGAGACGCCGTGCTCCTGGTTTCCCACCGCAAGCTCGGCGGCTGGCTGCAGCCCGGTGGCCACGTGGATCCGGACGACCGGTCGGTCTTCGACGCCGCTGTCCGGGAGGTGCGGGAGGAAACCGGGGTCGACCGGCCCGAGGCGCCGTACGGCGACGCGATCCTCGACCTCGACGTCCACCCGATCCCGGCGTTCGGCGAAGAGCCGGCGCACGTCCACTACGACGTGCGGTTTCTGCTGACCTCCGCAGACGGCAGCCGGCCGGCCGGGGGCGCCGCGTGGTTCCCGGTCGACGCGATCCCGGGTCTCGATCGCGACGGTTCGCTGGAGCGCGCCGTTCGCAAGGCGATCTCACGGCTCTCGACGCGATGACCGCGACTTCGCCGCCCGCGCATGTCGAGATCGTGAGCCCCTCGCGGTTCGGCCGCCGCGGGGTGATCTCGTTCCTCATCGGCGTCGCGATCACGTACCTGACGACGTTCGGAGTGCCGCTCGATTGGCGCCTGCGCGTCCTCGCGTACGGCGGTATCGGCGGCTTTTTCATCAACGCGTGGTGTCACATCCTCGCCCGCGCATTCAGCGGCTGGCTCGAGCGCCACGCCTGGAGGGGCCGGGTGGTTTACGCCGTCGTCTACTTTGCGGGCGGCCTGCTCGGACTCCTGACCGCGTCGGTGATCGCGGTCGTGACCGGTCTCATCCCGTTCGCGACGATCCGGTCGTTCTCGCCGCTGATCCTCCTGTCGTCGAGCGCCATCGCGGTCATCGTCGGGCTCATTTTCTACACATTCGGCCTCATGGAGAACCGCCTCCGCGAAAGCGTCGAACGCGCAAAGGAGGGCGAGTTCGCCCAGAAGGAGCTGGAGCTCGCGCGCGACATCCAGCAGCGCCTTCTGCCACCGCCGGAGGTCGAGGGGGAGAACTGGCGCGTCGCCTCCCGAAACGTGCCGGCGTACTTCGTCGCCGGCGACTTCTACGACGTCTTCCAGCTGGCGGACGGCTCCGTCGGGGTGGTGGTGGCCGACGTCGCGGGGAAGGGAATGGGCGCGAGTCTCGTCATGGCGTCGGTCAAGGCGGTCCTTCCTCTGGTCGCCGCGAACCGATCGGTCGAAGAGACTCTCGCGGAGCTCAATCGAAAACTCGTCCTCGAGCTGGGACCGCGGGAGTTCGTGGCGCTCGCGTACCTGCGGTACGAGACGAACGGCGCCTTCACGCTCGGCAACGCCGGGCTGCCGGATCCTTACCAGCTCGTCCGCGGACGACCTCCACGCGAGCTTTCGGTGCCGGGGGAGCGGATGCCGCTCGGTGTGCGGCGCGAATCCCGTTACGGGGCGCTCTCCGGCCGCCTCGAGCCGGGCGAGAGGGTGCTGCTCCTGACAGACGGGCTTCCGGAGGCCCTGATGGCGACCGACGAGCCGATGGGCTACCCGGCGCTCGAAGCGCTCGTCGCGACGTCGGATTCGGCGTCGCCGTCCGGATTCCTGGAGGAGCTCTTCCGTCGCGTGCGCGAAGCGTCCGTGCCCACGATCCAGGACGACCTGACCGCGCTGGTGCTGGAGCGGCGTCCGTCGAATTGATCTGCGGAGAGCTACGCCGTCAGCGCCTGGCCGAGGTCTTCGATGAGCTCCTCCGTGGATTCGATCCCGACTGACATCCGGACGAGCCCGTCGCGGATTCCGAGGCGGTCCCGGTCTTCCCGCGACATCCCGGCGTGCGACGTCAGCGACGGCAGGGTCAGCAGCGTCTCGACGCTCCCGAGGCTCGGCGCCTTGATCGGGATCCGCGTCGCGGCCAGGAACCGTTTCGCCGCGTCGGCTCCGCCCTTCAGCTCGTACGACAGCATCCCGCCGAATCCCTCGAACAGCTTCTGCGCGCGGCCGTGCGCGGGATGGCTCTCGAGCCCCGGATAGTTCACCCGCGCGACCTCCGGCCGCCCCTCCAGAAATCGAGCGATCTCGAGCGCGCTCCGGTTCTGATAGCGCACCCTCAACGCGAGCGTCTTGACGCCGCGGTGCAGGAGGTAGGCGGCGTGCGGGTCGAGCGATCCCCCAAGGTGATCGAGCTTGTGCTTGATCCGGTCGACGAGGTCCCGACGTCCCAGGACCGCGCCGGCCACGATGTCGGAGTGGCCGTTCATGTACTTCGTACAGCTGTGGAGCGAGAGGTCGAAGCCGTGCTCGATCGGGCGGAAGTTGACGGGCGTCGCGAACGTGTTGTCGATGATGGAGAGGATCCCGTGCTTTTGCGCGAAACTCGCGACCGCCTCGAGATCCGCCACCTGCATGAGCGGGTTGGTGATCGTCTCGACGTAGATCGCCTTCGTCTGCGGCCGAAGCCTCGACTCCCAGCTCTTCGGGTCATCGGCATTCACGAAGTCGAAGGAGATCCCGAACGACGCGAAGTCGCGGGTCAGGAAGTCGTGCGTGCCGCCGTACAGCGTGTCCTGGGAGATCAGGTGATCGCCCGCCGAGAGAAACGTGAGGAGCGTCGTCGAGATGGCGGCCATGCCGCTCGCCGTCACGAGCGCGGTCTCCGTCCCTTCGAGCGCGGCGAGCTTGGCGTGCAGGACGGTGGCATTCGGGGTGTTGTTCAACCGGATGTACTTCAGGTCGTGGTAGTCGGTCTCCCCGGAGTACTCGAACATCGCCGACTGGAAGATCGGCATCGCGACCGCGCCCTGGACGCGCGGCTGCGGCTCCCCCGCGTGAATGAGCTTCGTCTCGAGGCGTCGGAAGACGCGGTCCATGGTGGTTCTCCTCGCTCGGTGGTCGCCGGAGAGGGCGGCGAACGAGAGTATTACGAGCCGGTCGAGATGCGAGTTGCGGCCGAAGCCGGAGCGAGGAAGGACACCGCGCGCGCCACGACGTCCGGGTCGTGGACGATGCGGCGGTGGCCGAGACCCGACGTCGTCACGAGCTCGGCGCCCGGCCACGCCGCCGCGATCGCGTGCCCGTCCCTCCACTCGACGTCCCGGTCGTCGCGGTCGTGGAACACGAGCAGGGGAGCGGTCATCTTCGCCGCGGCGGAGAGGACGTTGAATTCGTCCCAGGACTGGCCGAACCGGCGCTCGATCGATCGCTTCATCCGCGCGAGCACGTCCGGCTCGAGGCCGATCGCCTCCGCGAACCTCTCGCTGTAGCCGGCCGGGTCCGACGCCGGGGCCAGGAACACGATCCGGCCGGCCCGGAGTCCCCGGGACATCGCAAGCGTCGTGGCGGCGCCCCCCATCGAGTGGGCGACGATCCCCGCGACCGGGCCGACCTCGCGGGCGACCGTCTCGATCGCCGAAATGAACTGCGGAAGCGAGGAGAGGCGTCCCGCCGACGCGCCATGGCCGGGCGCGTCCAACGCGACGACGGAGTAACCCGCGTCGGTCAGCGGCGCGACGAAGGACGCGAGACGAGAGCCGCGGCTGCCCCAGCCGTGCACGAGCAGGAAGGCCGGGCCCTTGCCCCAGCGCCACGCCGCGAGCGGTCTTCCTTCCATGGACAGACGAAGCGTCTCGGCTCGTCCGAGCGCTGCGCGCTCCCCGTCCGAGTCGCGGTGGCGCGGCGGCTTCCGGAAGAGGGCCATCGCGACTGCGGCCGCGGCCGCCGGGGAGATCGCGGTTATCGCGCGAAAGAACGCCCGCAGAAGGCGGAGTCTCAAGCGCGCGCTCCGATCTTTGCCGCCCGGGCGGCGGAGAGCAGGCGGCCGAACGCGGCCTGCGCCCGCGCCTCGGCGTGCGGATCGTTGAGGAGCCGCTTGGCGTGATGGAAACCGAGCATGACGGAGTAGAGGTCGTGGGCGAACTCCTCGGGGTCGAGGTCGGTCCGGAAGACGCCCTCGGTCACCCCGGTCCGGAAGACGATCGCGATCATCTCGAGCCACCCCTTCTGCAGGGCCACGAGACGGTCCCGCACCGGCCCCGGCCGGTCGTCGAGCTCGGCCGCGGCCGCGACGAAGAGACAACCGCCGGGCCCCGAGTTCGACCTCGCCCAGCCGAGCCAGCGGTCGAAGAGCGCCCGGACGCGGGGCTCGCCGCGTGGCTCGCGGACCGCGGGCTTGACGACCTCGTCGACGAACCGTTCGGCGGCCGCGTCGAGGACCTGGATCTGGAGGGCCTCCTTGGACCGAAAGTGCGCGAAGAGGCCGCTCTTGGAGAGGTGGAGCTCGGTCGCCAGCCGGCCGATCGTCAGCCCCTCGAGGCCCACCTGCGTGGCGAGCCGGACGCCCCGGTCGAGGATCGCCGTACGGGTGTTGTCGCCTTTCGCCACGGTGCGAATAAAAGCACGAACGTTCGTTTTCCGTCAAGCAGAGAAGAGGGCCGCCTCCATAGAGGATTGACCGGAGTGGGTCGTCGGGGTGACTCCCCCAGCAGTAACCCAGGAACGCCGAGGACCACCGTCGCGATCGCGATCCCGGTAGCGATTCGGAGCCGGGTCTTCTCACTCATGGAGCGCCTCGTTTCGAGACCGTCGGTAATCCGCCATTCCGAGCCCCCCAGAACGAGCAGAACTCTTCAAAACGCGGAGGTGTCCGCGGCGCCGCAAAGCCGCGTGCCGCCCGTTGCTCCGCCCGGGTAGATCCGAACCGCGCCCGTCACGGTGTCCCGGACAGTAAGCTCGTAGCTCAAGTCGGTCAGGCCCGTGTGAAACACCCAGAAGTGCCCGCCGTTTGGTCTCCCGTCCGCCATCTTCACGAAGATCTCCGGGAACGCGGGATCGGCGGTCAGGCCCGGCAGACCGAAATACCCGAACCCGTCCGCTCGCGGAAAGGCCGCTCCATCCACGACCCGGCCGGTGCGCGGATCCGTCGCGCGGACGGTGGCGCGGAAGCGCCCTCCGAGAAGTGAAAGCTCCCCGCCGGACGGGGAGTCGAAGCTCGCTTCCGATTCCGGCGCGATCGACGCGGCTCTCGCCTCGCATGCCCTGGCGAACGCCGAGGTGTCCGCTTCGCCGCATGTCAGCCGGCCCGGAAAAGACGCAGCCGTGTAGATGCGCACCCGACCGCTCGCGGTCTCGCGCACCGTCAGCGTGTAGT
>JBKPMI010000172.1:0-3380 GCA_046732075.1 Acidobacteriota bacterium
GCTCCGAAATCTTGCTGGACGGCCAGCGGATGGTGACGCGGTCGGCCCGGGGCCGGTCGCCCAGGCCGAAGAAGAGGGACTTCGAGCCGGAGGAGAGAAACGAATAACCGGCCGAGACGACCTGCGCGCGCCGGAGCCCGCCGGCTTCCACGGTGACGACCGCGCCGAGCGCGTCCCGCGTCGTGCGATAGCGGGTCTTCGCGGACGAGAGTCCCTGGAGCGTCACGGTCAGCGTCCGCGCATGCGAGGGATTCCGGTTGATCCAGAGCGCCGGCTTCGAGAGGAAACCGGTGGCGAAGAGATCCGGGCTGCCGTCGCCGTCGGCATCCAGGACGACCAGGCCGCGCTGGTTCGCGTCCGACTCGAGGCCGGTGACTGCCGCGACTTCCACGAAGCGGCGGCCGTCCACGTTCCGGTAGAAGCGCTTGGGAGGTCTTCCCCACAGCGAGTCTTCGCCGAAGTCCGCGGTCGCCGTTCCCTTCTCGAACTTCTTGTACTCCGAGCTCATGAGATTCCAGAAGTCGATCTCTCGCTCCCGCGGGTTCTTTCCGGTCACCATTCCGTTCACGACGAAGAGGTCCGCCCGGCCGTCGAGGTCGCCGTCCACGAACACCGACCCCCAGGACCACGACGTGTCCCAGACGTCCGCTTCGTTGGAGGTCCGCTCGAAGCGTCCGGCCGACGTCGGCCGGAAGAGCGATGACCCGCGAGACAGCGCCTTCAAACGCCTCCACACGAGGGGACGGAAGAGCGAGTACGGAAAACCGGGCATGGGGTAGCGCCGGTCGCGCAGGAACCAGTTCAGCGGGAACGAGTAGTTCGACACGTAGAAGTCCAACCGGCCGTCGCCGTCGTAGTCGTCGACGGTCACGCCCATTCCGAATCCCGCGTCGCTCACCTTCGCCCGGTTCGCGACGTTGGTGAACGTCCCGTCCCGGTTGTTGCGGTAGTACGTGTTCACCCCGAAGTCGTTGGCGACGTAGAGGTCGGGCCAGCCGTCGCCGTCGAGGTCGGCCGCCTGGAGGGCCAGGCCCCAGTGCGGGTCGTCCGTTCGCGACGCCTTCGAGACGTCCGTGAACTTCCCGTTTCCGTCGTTTCGGTACAGGTGATTGGGGGGCGCGTTGTTCGCCGGAACGTTCGGGCCGCGGTCCGGGTGCCCGTAGACGAGCACGTAGAGGTCCGGATCGCCGTCCCGGTCGTAGTCGATGGCGGCGGCGGACGTGGAGCTGTCGTTCAGCGCCACGCCCGCCGAAGCGCCGACCTCCTCGAACGTTCCGTCCCCTCGGTTGCGGTACAGCAAGTTCGGCGCGAAGAGGTAGGTCACGTAGAGGTCGGTGTCTCCGTCGTTGTCGTAGTCGAAGGCGAGCGCGCCGATTCCTTCCCCCTTCTGGCCGGCGACCCCGGCCTTCCCGGTCACGTCCTCGAACGCCACTCGTCCCGGAGCGGAGCTCACGTTTCGGTAGAGGTGGTTCCCGTGGCCGCCCGGCACGAAAAGGTCTTCGCGGCCGTCTCCGTCGAAGTCGAGGACCGCGGCGCCCGGAGGCATGTGCTCCCCGGGGATGGGAACGTTTCTCACGGCGTTCGGAAGGAAAGCCTGGTGAACGGCGGTCAGGCCGGCGCTCTCCGCGCGTTCCTCGAACAACGGCTCGGGGGAGGAAGCCGAGATCCACTCGACGAGCGCGGCCGACTCCATCCGCCAGCCGGTTCCGGCGGGGGAGAGGAGCGCGCGGACCTTGCCCCCCTCCTGGTGGAGCGCGCCGTCCGAGCTCTTCCCCGTCATCAGCATCCCGAGGAGGACTTCTCGGTTCCTGCCCCGCCGCCGGAAGTCGAACAGCACGTTCTCCGAGCGCCCGAGAGTCGCGAACCGCGAGCGGATCTCGCGGAGCCGGCGACGCAGGTCGTCCGCGCCGGCGGAGCCTCGCCCGGCCGCGGGCGCGCGGAAGATCCGGATCGAGAGCGGCGGCCGCGACGGTACGTCCACGAGGGAGTCGCCGGGCAGCGGTCCGCTCCAGTGGAAGGCGCTCGCGTAAAGCGCGGCGTCGGCCGCGCCTCCCTTCCAGTCCTCGAGGAATCGCTCCGCCCAGGTTGAGGCGCCGTCGGAGTAGTCCTGGAGCGTGGGCAGCGGGAGTCGGCGCGACGCGCAGCGAAACGAGAAGAGAAGCGGGACGGCCGCGAGCGTGCAGACGAGACGCCGGCGGTACCTCACTTCGAAAATATAATCCGAGCCCCGTGCCGCCGTCCGATCTCGCGGAGCGTCTGCGCGAGCGCATCCGGCGCGAGGGGCCCATCTCGTTCGCGGACTTCATGGAGGCGGCGCTCTACGATCCGGTCGGCGGCTACTACGCGCGCGGCGCGCGGATCGGAGAGGGCGGCGATTTCGTCACGTCACCCTCGGTCTCGCCGGCGTTCGCCGCGACGCTCGCCCGGAAGTTCGCGGACGACGCGCGGGCGCTTCCGGCTCGGCTCGACTTCGTCGAGGTGGGCGCGGGGGAGGGGATCTTTCTGGCGGCGTTCCGCGCGGCCCTCGCGGCCGATCATCCGGAGGTCGCGGCCCGAACCCGCCTGACGGCCGTGGAGCGTGCGCCCGCGGCGCGGGAAAAGCTCTCGGCGCTCGGCGTCGCCGTGCGGGCGGAGGCGGGCGCGCTGCCGCAGGGCTCCGTCACCGGCTGGATCTTCGCGAACGAGCTCTACGACGCGCTTCCCGTGGCCCGGGTCCGCGGCGCCCCGTCCGGCGTGGAGGAGCTTCGCATCGGAATGGAGGGGGACCGCTTTGCGTGGACTCCGGCGCCGGCGCCGCCGGAGTGGGCGGAACGGCTCTCGCGATCCGGCGCGACGCTTGCGCCGGGTCAGGTCGCGGAAATTCGCCTCCACGCGTCGGATCTCCACCGCCGGCTCGCGCGGGTACTGGCGCGCGGTCGTCTCGTCGTCTTCGACTACGGTCACCGGACGCGGACGCTCTTCCACTCCGTGGCGCGGCCGTACGGAACTCTCGCCGCGCATTCCGGCGGACGCCGCGGAGGAGATCCGCTCGATCGTCCCGGAGAGCAGGACCTGACCGCGCACGTCGACTGGGATGAGCTCGTCGCCGCGGGAGAGGGCGAGGGGCTCGAGACCGATGGTCCGATCCGGCAAGGTCGATTTCTCACGGAGGCCGGACTCTTCGACTTCGTGCGGAACGACGCGGAGAAGTGGCGCGCGTATCGTCTGGTCGATCCTGGCGGAATGGGAGACGAGATCTCCGTTCTCGTTCAGTCGCGCGGCCTGTAATCGGAATACGAATACACGATTGACCCCTGCTCCGATACAATGCCGGGCCGGTGTCGGACTACCTCCCGATCCTGATCTTCGCTCTTCTCGCGGCGGCTCTGCCGCTGGCGACG
>JBKPMI010000173.1:0-2011 GCA_046732075.1 Acidobacteriota bacterium
CTTCGTGTCGCACACGATTTTCGAGCTGATGTACGGGCGGCGGCAGCACATCGACGCCCTCTCGATTTAAGGGGATCGGCATGGAACTGTTCCGCCAGACCAACATCAACTTCCTGAAGTACAAGTGGCTCGCGATCGGGGCCTCGTGGCTCTTGATCGCGGTCGGCCTGTTCGCGATCTTCGTCCAGAAGGGTTTGAAGTTCGGGATCGACTTCGCCGGCGGCACCCAAATCGCGGTGCGTTTCGCGCAGAGGCCCGACCTCGACCACATCCGGAAGATCCTCGACTCCGCGAACCTGGGAGATACCGGGATTCAGCGCTACGAGGAGCCTGAGAAGAACGAGGTCCTGATCCGGGTGCAGCAGCAGCGGCACGAGGGACGCGACGTCTCCCACGACGTTCAGAACGCGCTGCGGACGGGCCTGCTCGGTCCGGCCGAGGACGCGTCCAAGCTCGATCTCAACCGCGAGGGGCGGGATACTCTCGCCGCGCGGCTGGTGGCCGCCGACCCCGATCACGTCTCGGGCCGGCCGGACGTCACGCCCGCCGACTACTACGGCCGCATTGCCGAGCGGATCATCGCCCACCGGTCGGAGACCGGCATCTTCCGCTCCGCCGCGGAGTTCGACCGTCTCCCGGAGACCTCGGGGCCGGTCCGCGAGTGGTTGAAGGCGAACTCGTACCCGGGTCCCTTCGTTCTCCTCTCGGCCGAGAACGTGGGTCCCCAGGTCGGCGCCGACCTGCGGAAGAAGGCGGTGCTGGCGGTCTTCTGGTCGATCGCGGGGATGCTCGCCTACATCGCGATCCGCTTCCGGTCGCTCCCGTTCGGCGTGGGCGCGGTCGTGGCGCTCATCCACGACACGCTCATCACCGTCGGCCTCCTTGCGCTCTTCGGACGCGAGTTCAACCTGGTCGTGGTGGCGGCGCTCCTGACGCTCGTCGGCTACTCCGTGAACGACACGGTCGTCGTCTACGACCGGGTCCGCGAGAACCAGCGGACCCCGAAGAAGGAATCGCTCGAGTCCGTCATCAACCGCTCGATCAACCAGACGCTCTCCCGGACCGTGCTCACCTCGGGGGCAACGATGCTCGTCGTCGTCGCGCTCTTCTTCCTCGGAGGCGAGGTGCTGAACACCTTCGCCCTCACGCTGATGATCGGGATCATCGTCGGGACCTATTCCTCGATCTACGTCGCGTCGGCGATCGTGGTCATCTGGAAGGACCTCCGGGGCCGCCGGAAGCTCCAGGTGGTGCCCGCGCCCAAGCCCGCGGCGCCCGTGTCGCCGAGCCCCGCTTCCGGAAAGAAGAAGAAGTCCGGCCGCCGCTAGGCCGGGACACGGAACAAGGGACACGGGACAGGAGAAGTCCCCCCGTCTTCTTCGTGTTCCCTGTCCCGTGTCCCCGGTCCCGGCTCCGGCTCTGAGGGCGTAATCTAGATCTCGTCGTGATCCGCTTCGAGGACATCCTCGACCGCGTCGAGGCCTACAACCCGCAGTCGAACCAGGACCTGCTGCGGCGGGCGTACGTCTTCTCCGCCCTGGAGCACAAGGGGCAGGTCCGGCGCTCCGGCGAGCCGTATCTCATCCACCCGCTGAACGTCGCGGCCATCCTGGCCGAGATGAAGGCGGACGACGTCTCGATCGTCGTCGGCCTCCTGCACGACGTCCTGGAGGACACGCTCACCACGAAGGAGTCGATTGCCCAGCAGTTCGGCGGAGAGGTCGCCGAGCTCGTGGACGGCCTCACGAAGATCGGAAAGTTCTCCTACGTCTCGCGCGAGCAGGAGCAGGCGGAGACCTTCCGCAAAATGATCCTCGCGATGGTGTCGGACCTGCGGGTCGTCCTCGTCAAGCTCGCGGACCGTCTCCACAACATGCGGACGCTGCAGTTCCTGCCGGAGGAGAAGCGGCGGGAGATCGCGCGCGAGACGCTCGACATCTACGCGCCGATCGCGAACCGGCTCGGGATGGGGCTCGTGAAAGGGGAGCTCGAGGACCTCGCATTCATGCAC
>JBKPMI010000174.1:0-7531 GCA_046732075.1 Acidobacteriota bacterium
CCTTCCCGGCCGGCGTGCGCGGCGGACGGCAGATCCGGCAGCTCGGGCGACACGTAGCGCGCCACGACGTCGCGGGTATCCGTGACCCGGAGCATCTCGAAGAGGAACGCGAACTTCTTCTGCAGCGTCCCGCGGATCGCCTCGCGCGTACCGGGAGGCAGATTCCAAAGCTGTTCCTTGAAGGCCCCGATCGCGAGCTTCCGGTTCTTGTAGAGGACCTGGTTCTCGGTTTCCCCCTTCTTCCGCTGGTCCGCCGCCTTCTCGAACACCCAGCGCTCCACGGCGCGCTTCAGAGGCAGGGGAAACGCGGGGTGATCGAAGACCATGTTCTGGAACTCGGTCGCGAGATGAATCTCGGCGCAGTCGTGTTCCGGAAAGCTTCCGAAGAATTCGGCGGGCAGAGTCGAGGCCCCGTGCTGAACGGCGCCGGCGAGCCCGTACTCCTCGCGCGCCACCTTCGAGATCTTCTGGAGGGTCTCGAAGTCGATCTGGACGCGCTGCACCGTGCCGTCCGGGCCGACGACGCCGCCGTGCGAGCTGCCCGTCTGGATGGAGACCTTGGCGAGTCCTTTCCCCCCGCCGAGCTCGCGGAGATACCCGTCCATGTAGGCGCGGAACTCCTCCGGGGTCGAGTTGGCTTTGCCGACCTCGCCGATCTCTCCGCCGACCGAGATCGGAACGTTTCGGGGCTCGTGAGACCGGATGAACTTCGTGAACCGGGCCGCCAGGTTCGAGTTGACGGCCTGTTGCGCCTCGAGGGTCGGCTTGGAGAGATCCACCAGCGTCGAGGTGTCGATGTCGATCTGGAAAAAGCTCGCCGTGATCGCCTCTTCGATGAGCGCGTCGATCGCCGCGATCTCCTTGTCCGGATCGTCCCGCATCTTGCGGGGGTTCGTCTGGAAGTGATCGCCCTGCAGAAACACTGGACCTTCCCAACCCTCGCGGATCGCGGCGGCCAGCATGACCGCCGCGTACTCGCCGGGCCGCTGGTCGGTGTACCCGATCTCGCTCCGCGCGATCTCGAACACGAGCGCACCCACTTCGAGGTTTCGCGCCGCCCGGAGAGCGGCCCGAGCCGTGTCGTAGGAGAGCACCCGCACGTTCATCGCGGGGACCGTGAAGCCGCTCACCTCGCCGCGGCCGCGCGCTTCGTACAGCGGCGCGATCGAGGCGGGCAGGATGCCGAGGGACGCCGCCGCCTCGCGGATTGCGGTCCGCGCCGGCTCCCGCGACTCACGCCCGCCGAAGACCGCGGTCCAGGCGAGGCCATCGACCGTCTCTTCGCGGAATCGGGCGGGGTCGTGGATGAGGAACCGCCCGTCAGGATTCACGACGCCCGACCGTTCGAGCTCCTGGTCCAGTTCCGCGGCGGTCGAGAAGAGGTTCATCGTGGGGCCGCGATTCTAGCTGGGGTCAGACCTGAATCGCTGAATTCAGCCGTTCAGGCCTGACCCGAATTCAGCCATTCAGGCCTGACCCCTGTGCTAGCTTCGAAAGGTGATCCGACTTTCCCGGACGCTGCACTTCAATGCCGGCCGGAGTCTCTGGAGAAGGGACTGGAGCGAGAAGAAGAACCGCGAGGTCTATGGAGACGAAGGGCCCCACGGCTTCGGTCACAACTTCCGTCTGGACGTCTCCGTGGAGGGGCCCCTCGACCCCGAATCCGCCATGGTGATCAACCTGACCGACCTCGACCGCATCCTGAAAGAGGAGGTCGACGGACCGCTCGACCACCGAAACCTCAATCAGGACGTGCCCGAGTTCGCGAGCGTCTCTCCGACCGCCGAAAACCTGGCGGTCTGGATCTGGCGCCGCATGGAGAAGCGAATCGAGCGGGAAGGCTGGAAGTGCCGGCTGGCCGGCCTTCACCTCCAGGTCACGCCCGACTTCGCCGTGGAGATCGAAGCCTGATGTACTTCCAGCAGTTCTACCTGGGCTGTCTCGCGCACGCGTCCTACATGATCGGATCGGATGGTGAGGCGGCGGTCGTCGACCCCCGGCGGGACGTCGACAGCTACATCGAGGAAGCGGAGGCGCAGGGCCTCGAGATCCGGCACATCATCGAGACCCACCTGCACGCGGACTTCGTCTCGGGCCACCGCGAGCTCGCCCACCGCACCGGCGCGAAGATCTATTTCGGGGCGAAGGCCGGGGCGAAGTTCGATCACGTGCCGGTCCGGGAGGGCGACGAGATCCGGATGGGCGACGTCGTCCTGCGGTTTCTCGAAACGCCCGGCCATACGCCGGAGTCGGTGTCGATTCTCGTCGTCGACCGCTCCGTCTCGGACGTCCCGAAGGCCGTGCTCACCGGGGACACGCTGTTCATCGGCGACGTAGGACGTCCCGATCTCGTGGGATCGTCGACGTCCGACCCGGAAGCAGCGGCCCGGGAGCTCGCCGGCCAGCTCTACGACTCGCTGCACCAGAAGCTCCTCACGCTCCCGGACTCCGTCGAGGTCTACCCCGCGCACGGCGCCGGATCGCTGTGCGGCCGCAACATCTCGAGCGAGACGAGCTCCACGATCGGCCAGCAGCGGCAGTTCAACTACGCTCTTCAGCCGATGCCCCGGGAGGACTTCGTCGGGATGATGACGACCGACCTCCCCGAGGCGCCGCGCTACTTCGCGCGCGACGTGGCGATCAACCGCGGTGGCGCGTCGGAGCTGGGAGACCTTCCGGAGCCCGCGGCCCTGGGCGCGCGCGACGTCGAGGCTCTCCAGAAGAAGGGCGCGATCGTTCTCGACACGCGGCCGTCCGCGCAGTACGGCACGGGGCACGTCCCCGGGTCGATGCACATCGCGCTCTCGGGGCAGTTCGCGTCGTGGGCCGGCGCCCTGCTGTCGCCGCAGACCCCGATCCTCCTGGTCGCGGAGGACGTCGAGCAGGTCCGCGAGGCGCGCACGCGGCTCGCGCGCGTGGGGGTCGACAACGTGGCGGGCTACCTCGCGGGCGGGATCCTGGAGTGGGACCGCGCCGGGCTTCCGCTCGCGACGCGGGAGCAGATCAGCGTCGCGGAGCTCGACGAGCGGCTGCGTGAAGGCCGGGTCCGGGTCGTCGACGTCCGGCGCCCCGGGGAGTGGAAGACGGGACACATCGCGAGCGCGATCCACGTGCCCTTGAACGAGCTCGGCGAGAAGGCCGGGGGTCTCTCGAAGGACGAGCCGCTCGCGGTCGTGTGCGCCGGCGGTTTCCGATCCTCGATCGGCACGAGCGTGCTCGAGCGCGAGGGATTCACGAAGGTCACGAACGTCGTGGGCGGTATGGGGGCGTGGCGCACCGCCAACCTGGAGGTCTCCGCCCCGGCCTAGAGCTCTCTACCGGGGCTGCACCCCGATGGCCTCGTAGATCCGGGCCGGGTCGTAGAGAACGCCGTCCTTCACGACGAGCTTCGTGTTGCGCACGGCCGAAATGTCCTGCGTCGGATCGCCCGCCACGAGGACGAGGTCGGCGATCCTGCCGGCCTGGATCGAGCCGAGCTCCGAGTCCCGCTTCATCAGCCGCGCGGAGCGCAGGGTCGAGATCTGAAGGATGTCGGAAGCGGGAATGCCCGCCTCGCGGTAGAGCTCCAGCTCCCGGTGAAGCCCGAATCCGACCAGCGTGTCCGTCCCCGCCACGATCTGGACGCCGGAGCGGTGGAGAAGTCCGACCATTTTGATCATGTTCGCGAACGAGCGTTTGTAGAGATCGTCGTTCTCCCCCTCCGCCGGAAGGCCGCCGGCGAGGAAGCCGCGCCGCATCTGGGTCGGCAGGCGGTTCGCGACCGCGGCGAACGCGGGATCGACCGTGCCGGGGCGCGCCCGGTACATGGACTCGAACGTCGCGAGGGTCGGATCCACGACGACGTGCCGGCTGCGGAGGAGCTCGACGAAGCTCTTGACCTCGGCGGAGTCGAGGTCGAGTCCCGCTCCTCGTTTTCCCGGCTCGATGAACCGCGCGGGGTTCCGCGTCTCGGTGACGTCTCGGAAGAAGTTCAGGAAGACGAAGTTGATGTGCTGGATTTCGTCGGCGCCCGCCCGCACGAACTGGTCCGCGAACATCGTCGCGGGGACGTGGCCGCTCACTCTCATCCCGCGCTTGTGGGCGTCGGCGATGATCACCGGCACGAGCTCCGGCTTGATCGAGCTGTAGACCTTGATCTGCGGGTAGCCGAGCGCGGCGTACCGCGCGATCGCCTCGTGGACCTTCTGTTCCGTGTCCACGAGCACTTTCGTGGGCGCCTGGTACGGCCCGGGGCCGTCCATGAAGCCGGCGGCGATCACCCGCGGGCCGATCTCGACGCCCGAGTCGTAGCGCTTGCGACGCGCCTCGAGCTCGTCCGTATCGTTCGCGAGGTCGCGGACCGAGGTAACACCGGCCGCGATGTTCAGGAGACCGTCGTCGTCGGAGACGTGCACGTGCATGTCCCACAGGCCGGGCAGGAGCGTTCCCCCGCCGCCGTCGATCGTCTCGGCGCCCACTCCGGCGCTTCCGGCGGCGCCGACGGACGCGATCCGGTTGCCGTGAAGCGTAACGACCCGGTCCCGGACCAGCTTTCCCGTCTCGGAGTCGAAGACGTTCACGTTGACGATCACGACGTCGCCCGCGGGCTTCCGGGCGAGCTGCTTCGCCAGGGCCGCGCGCCACGCCACGCTCGCGTCGTCCTGTGCCCGGGCCAGCTCCTCCAGCGACTTCTCCCATCCCTCGCGGATGGTCATCAACCACCGGCTTCCGCTCGCGAAGAGCTCGTTGTCGGAGTCGAGCCACACGTACGACGGACTGAACTGGAATCCGCGGAGGGCGTAGAGCGTGACGGGGCGACTCTTCCCGTTCGCGGTCAGGGTGACTTCCCGGACCTTCTCGATTCGCGCCTCCCCATCGGGGAGAAGCGGCAGCGTTCCGCCGGCGCGGAGGAGCGCCTTCGCGAGGAGCGCGAACTCTTCGGGCGGCCCGTAGAACGACGGAAAGAAGACCGCGGTCTTCACCGGCCGTTCGCCGTTCTCGGCCTTGTTCTTCCAGCGGGCCACGCCGTCCTGGATCGAGAACCGCTCCTCGACCTTTCCCTTGAGATAGTCGTGGCCGGTGTTCTCGGTTGACGTCGGGGTCCCGTCGGCCGCGAGCGTCGTCACGGTCTCGATGCGGGGACCGCGTCCCCGGTCGTTGTACTGGTAGAGGACGTGCCGCTTGCCTTCGGCGGACTTCCACACGGCCTGGTTCCCGGCGAGGTTGCCGCTCGACAGCACGCTGTAGCGAACGGCATCCTTCGGGACGGAGTCCGGGATGGGCGGAACCCCGCCCTCCTCGACCGCCCACGCGACCGGAGACGGGACCGAGAGGACGAGAAGCAGAACGAGCCGGACGAGCGTGCGCATGGGACCTCCGCCGCGCGATCTTAGCCGGGAGATCGGGGCTCGCGTCCGTCGCCTCCCGGCGGACCTCCGGCCGGGCGTCCCTCTTGCAATGGACCGGGGTTCGGAGGCCGGCAGTGCGCCGCTCTGACACGCGTTTCTTTTCGGACTTAGACTAGAGCCCGGGAACGGGAGCCAGGATCGAAGCGTGATCGCCCGAGTTCGCACCGTGGACGCCATCCTCCAGCAGGTTGGGCGCTTCGAGGCCCTTCGCAAAGGGGACCTGAAGCGCGGGGACCGCGTTCTCGTCTCCACCGAAAACTCCCTGTACTCGATCCACGTCGAAGAGGACGGCAGCTACTCGATCTCGGGAGGCTGGTTCGACCGTAACGGCCTCTCTCCGGCAACGACGTCGATCGCGGGCTGCACGTGGGGAGGGACCGCGATCAAGCGGGACCTGGTTGCCGCGCGCGGCCTCCGGCTGGAGTTCGGGAACCGCGTCGTCACGAGCACGATTCGTGAAGTCCGCGTCATCCGCGACGGCGCCGAGAATCTCGTCGCCCTGCATCCCGCCTTGAGCGCCGCGCTCTTCCGCGCGTGCTACGGAGATCCCGCCGTCTCCTCCTGATTCCGGCCCGGCCTGCCGAGAGTGCTCTTCGCCGCCAACTCTGCGGACTTTTTCCGGAGCGACTCGAGCGGCGAACACGAGCTGATGGCGGTTCCGCCGGAGACGGCGCAAAGCACTCCGATCAATCTCATTTCGAACTGGCCGGCGGCGCTGAAGAAGTAATCGCTAGAAAAGGCTCTTCAAGACGAACAGGACGTTCGCGGGGCGTTCCGCCAGGCGCCGCATGTACCACGCGAACCACGCCTCGCCATAGCTGATGAGCACGCGGAACCGGTAACCCGCGGCGGAGAGGCGCAGCTGCTCGGACCGGCCGATCCCGTAGAGGAGCTGGAACTCGATCTGGTCCGGCTTCCGCCCGAGCGAACGCCCGTGCGCCTCGATGCGGCGGATGAGGGCCGGATCGTGCGTCCCGAAGATCGCGCGAACGCCCTTCTCCCGCGCGCCGTCGGACAGGAGGCGCTCGGCCAGCCGGAAGTAGCTCTCGTCCACGTCCTCCTTCTTCGGGAAGGCCTTGTCGGGGGGCTCGCGGTAGGCGCCCTTGACGAGGCGGATGCCGGAGCCGAGCGCGATCAGGGACTCGACGTCGTCGGCCGTCCGGTACAGGTAGGACTGCACGCAGAGGCCCGTGTTCGGGAAAGCCGACCGGAGACGGCGGTAGATGTCGAGCGTGACCTGGGTGTACGCCGTCGACTCCATGTCGACCCACACCCAGTTGCCGAGCGACTGGGCGTGCCGGGCGAGCTCGTGGAGGTGCGCCTCGCACTCTTCGCGGGAGAAGTCGAGACCGAGCTGCGTCAGCTTGACCGAGATCTCGACGTCCATCTTTTCCTGCCGGATGCGGTCGAGCACCTCGCGGTAGTGGCGGGCGACGTCGGCGGCCTCGGCCGCGTTTCGAAGGTTCTCGCCCAGGCGGGTGAGCACGGTGCCGACGCCGAGCGCCCGGGAGGCGGCAAGCGCGTCCTCGAACTTCTCGCCGGGCATGAAGCGCGTGACCGCGCGGCGCACGAACGGAAACCGGACCGCGCGCTCGCGGAGCCAGCGGTTCTCGGAGGCCGCGAGGAGGACGTTGCGGAAGATGCTCATTCGGGGCTGCGCGACGTTTATATCGCGACCCGGACGAGCCCCTTCAGATCTGCGGCGTCACCGACCTCATGGCGGCCGCCGCCGGGATCCGCTCCGGCTCGTGCTCGGGGGCCGGCTTCTCCGCTACCTCCTGTGCCGGACCGCCCTTCCGGCCCCGGCCGAGCCACTCCCGGAACTGTTCCATGTAGACGAAGACGACCGGCGTCACGAAGAGCGTCAGGAGCTGCGAGAAGAGGAGTCCGCCGACGACCGCCAGACCCAGCGGACGGCGCGACTCCGCGCCGGCCCCGAGACCCACTGCGATCGGAAGCGTCCCCATGAGCGCGGCCATCGTCGTCATCATGATGGGGCGGAACCGCACGAGGCACGCCTCGTGAATCGCGGCCTGCGGGTCCTTCCCCTCGTTGCGCTGTGCCTCGATCGCGAAATCGACCATCATGATCCCGTACTTCTTCACGAGGCCGACGAGCATGATGATCCCGACGAACGCGTAGAT
>JBKPMI010000175.1:0-3478 GCA_046732075.1 Acidobacteriota bacterium
GTTGGGGCAGACGAGCCGTTGCTGGTGTCCCGGGATTCCGCCTTCGATCGACAAGCTCGATCCTCCGCGAGCGAGCATAGCCGAGCGCGCGGCTTCCCGTACAATCCGCCGGAAGACCGGAGGAGGAGACATGCGGCTTCGGAACCGACGCGTTGCGCTCGCCGTCTTCGTCGTGCTGGCGACGGTCGCCGCGACGCCGGCGCCCGCCCGGAAGGCCCTGAAGAACCCGCCGATCGTCTCGGAGGTTCTCTCGGACCGGTCGCGGATGGAGGAAGACCTCCGGGTCCTCTGCGACGAAGTGGGTGGGCGCCCCACAGGCAGCCGCGCGTACGGCGCCGCGCTCGAGTGGGGGATGGAAGCATTCCGCCGCGCGAAGGTCGACTCTGTTGCGCTCGAGTCCTACGACGCGCCCGCGCTCTGGGAGGGCATCGGTGCGGAAGCCGAGATCCTCTCTCCGGTGCGGTTTCCCCTCCGCGTGGTGTCGTTCGGAAACGCGCCGTCCACCGCGGGCAAGCTGAAGGCGCCGCTCGTCGACGGCGGAACCGGGCGCAAGGCGGACTTTGAAAAGCTCGGCCGAAAGGCCCGGGGCGCGGTCGTGCTCGTGCGCTCCCGGCCCATGAAGTCGTTCGACGACCTCTTCGCCGAGTATCTCGGAGGCCCCGAGATGCTGCGGGCGGCCGAAGACACCCGGGCCGCCGCGATTCTCTTCGTCTCGACGCGGCCCCGCGACCTCCTCTACCGCCACACGATCACTTTCGACGGGACGCTCGTCTCGATCCCGATGGCCATGGTTCCCCGGGAGCAGGGGATGCGGCTCGCGCGCCTGCTCGACAAGAACGACGAGCCCGAGATCTCGATCGAGATCGACAACCGGACGGGCGGTCCGTGGAAGCCGCAGAACGTGGTCGCCGAAATCCGAGGCTCGGAGCGGCCGGACGAGATCGTGCTCCTCGGGGCGCACCTCGACTCGTGGGACCTCGGCACCGGAGCGCTCGACAACGGCGTCAACGCGGCTCTCGTCGTCGAGGTGGCCCGGGCGATCGCCGCGGGTCCGCGGCCCAGGCGCACGGTGATGTTCGTCCTCTTCACGGGAGAGGAGAACGGCCTCCTGGGATCCCGCGGCTACGTCGCCAATCACCGGGCGGAGATGGACCGATACGATGCGGTCCTCATCCACGACATCGGCGACGGCCGCATCCTCGGATACTTCACGGACGGACGGCCCGAACTCCACTCTGCGCTCGCGAAGGTGCTCGCTCCCGTGTCCGGATGGGGCGCGGCGCGTATGAACGACGAGGCGCTGCTCGGCACCGACAACTTCGACTTCCTGCTGGAGGGCGTGCCGAACCTGATCGCCGACCAGGAGACGGAGAAGTACCTGCCGGACTATCACGCCGAGTCCGACACCTTCGACAAGGTCGACATCGCCCAGGCCCGGAAGAACGCGGCCATCGCCGCGGCCGCCGTGACCGGAATCGCCAACGCGCCGGAGCGGATCGGGAAGCGGCAGTCCCGTGCCGAGGTCGCCCGCGTGCTCGAAAAGAGCGGTATCGCCGACCAGATGAAGACCTACGGTCTGTGGGCCGACTGGGAGAGCGGGAAGCGGGGGCGGAAGTAGCTCTGCGACCGATCCGGCGTCTCCTCGTCGCCAATCGCGGCGAGATCGCCGTGCGGGTGCTCCGGACCGCGCGGGAAATGGGGATCGAGACCGTGTCGGTCTTCGCCGAGGACGACGCGGCGGCGCTCCACGTTTCCGCGGCGGACCGCGCCGAGCCGCTCGGTCCCGGCCCGGTGATGCGGACCTACCTCTCGATTCCGGCGATCCTCGACGCCGCGCGGCGGTCGTCAGCCGATGCGATCCATCCCGGATACGGATTCCTGTCGGAGAACGCGACGTTCGCCCGCGCCGTCTCGGCCGCGGGGCTCGTCTGGGTGGGGGCTCCGCCCGACGCCATCGACGCGATGGGAGACAAGCTCCGCTCGCGCACCCGGATGGAAAAGGCGGGGGTGCCGGTCGTGCCCGGGTCGCAAGCCGGCATCCGCGACGACGCGATGCTCGCAGCGGATGCGGAGCGTCTCGGATATCCGGTCCTCGTCAAGGCGTCCGCAGGCGGCGGCGGAAAGGGGATGTCCCGCGTGGAGCGGGCGAGCGACCTCGAGGCCGCGCTCGCCGAGGGCCGGCGGATTGCGGCCGCCGCCTTCGGCGACGACGCCGTCTATCTCGAGAAGCTGCTCGACCGCGCGCGACACGTCGAGTTCCAGGTCTTCGGGGACGGGCGCGGGAACGTCGTGCACCTGGGTGAGCGGGAGTGCAGCGTCCAGCGCCGCCACCAGAAGATCGTCGAGGAGACGCCGAGCACCGCGCTCGACGCGGACCGGCGCCGCAAGATGGGGGAGGCGGCGGTCGCGGCGGCGCGCGCCGTCGGCTACGTGGGCGCCGGGACGATCGAGTTCCTGCTCGACGCCGGAGGGCGCTTCTACTTCCTGGAGATGAACACGCGGCTCCAGGTCGAGCATCCGATCACCGAGGAGACGCTCTCCCTCGACCTCGTCCGGGCCCAGATCGAAGTGGCCGCGGGCGCCGAGCTGCCGGTGTCGTGGCGGGCGGGAGAGCCGGTCGCGCGCGGGCACGCCATCGAGATGCGCCTCTACGCCGAGGATCCGGTCGAGTTCCTGCCGCGCTCCGGAACGATCCTCGAGTGGATCGAACCGTCGGGGCCGGGGGTCCGCGTCGACGCGGGCGTCGGGCGGGGATCGCGCGTGGGAGTCGACTACGACCCGCTGCTGGCCAAGCTCGTCGTCCACGCGTCCGACCGCGCCGCGGCCGTCGACCGCGGCCGGCGAGCTCTGGCGGAGTGGGTCGTGCTGGGAGTCGAGACGAACCTGGACCTCCTGCGGGACGTCCTCGCGTCGGACGCTTTCCGCTCCGGGGACTACTCGACGGACCTCGTGCCCTCGCTCCCGCGAAAAGAACGCGCTCCGGTCCCGGACGCCGCCTGGATCGCGGCGGCCCTCGCGCTGCGCGGGGAGAGGGCGGGACGTCCGCCGGAGACTGCGGATCCATGGGCGTCGGCGGAGAGCTGGCGTCCGTGAAGTCCGGCGTCCGCGTCGTGAGCGGCGGAGAGGAGCGCGAGGTCCGGCTCGCACCCGGCGTCGCGGCGCTCGGGGATCGGGAGCTGCCGTTCCGGGAAATCCGCGACGGCGGCGGAGAGGAGCTGGTCGCGCTCGAGGTCGCCGGCGAGATCTTTCCGGTGCGCGTCGCGCGCGCCGGAGATCGCGTCTTCGTCTGGTGCGCAGGTCGGACGTTCGAGGTGCGCCGCGAAATCGTCGCCGCGGCCCGGACGCGCTCTTCCGGAGCGGCGGATGCCGGGGCGGGACTCCTCGCTCCCATGCCGGGGCGCGTCCGCCGGATCTCGATCCCGCGCGGAGAGCGGGTGGCGAAGGGGGACGTGGTGTTGGTCCTGGAAGCGATGAAGAT
>JBKPMI010000176.1:0-5439 GCA_046732075.1 Acidobacteriota bacterium
TCGTGGTCCTGACGGCGTGGCTGGTCGTCCCCTCCGTGCGCCACGGCGGCAGCAACCGCACGATGGCGATCGCGGTCGGGGGCGGGCTCGGGATGATCATGTTCATGAACGTCTGGATGATCATCTGGCCGCTCCAGAAGAAGATCATCGCGGCGACGCGGGCGACCGCGGAGACGGGCGCGGCCGCTCCGGCGGACCTGCCGAAGTGGGCGCGGCGCGCTTTCCTGGCGTCGCGGACGAATGCGTGGCTCTCGATCCCCATGCTCTTCTTCATGGGAGCCGCGAGCCACTTCCCGATCTTCGCGACGGTGGTCGCGCCGTAACGAGCGACTCGGGAGCGACGACCTAGTTCTTCCGCCCGGCCGCCCAGTTCTGGACGAGGGTGACCGGGTCGGAGGTCTGGTCTCCGGACCTTAGGCTGACCAGGAAACGCTCCCCGTCGGACGTGACGTCCCAATGCCGGCCGGGGGGCACCTGCACGGCGACCTTGAACAGCGCCTTTGGAATCCCGACCTGGAACGTCGGCGCCGTCTGCACCTCGACAGCGGTCATCTCGTAGCCCGGCGCCTCGTAGACAATCTCTCGTCCGCCCCGAGTCCAGGACGGCGCCCTCCCCCCCGCGGTCGAGACCTGCCATTTGCCGCCCGGCCCGGGGAACGGCGCGACGTAGATTTCCTCACGGCCGGATTCGTTCGAGGTGTAGGTCACCCAGCGGCCGTCCGGAGAGAAGCGCGGCAGGACCTCGCTGAAAGGGGTCTGAAGAAAAGGCTTCGCTTTGCGGTCCACGGTCGAGTAGGTCCAGACGTCCCATCCGGTACGTGTCCGCGGGTCGTTGGCCTGGAAGAGCAGGACCCGTCCATCCGGTGACCAATCCTGAGGGATCTTGAGCGCGAGCGACGCCACGAGGGGCTCCTCGTTCGCGGTGCCGGCGCCGTCCTTCGAGTAGATGTCCCCGGAACTCTTGCGCGACGTCGCAAAAAAGATGCGGAAGTCGTCCGGAGACCAGAGAGGCCCGAAGTCGTTTGCCGGATCGAACGTGAACCGGCTCGGCGTATTCCTCGCGAGGTCATAGATCCAGATGTCTCCGTTGCTTTGCGGGTCCAGAATCGAAAGGGCCAGCCGCCGGCCGTCGTGAGAGAGCCGCGGGGCAAAAAAACTGGCTGGCGTTCCGACGGTTCCCGTCGGTTTGCCCGACCGGTCGAACCACGTCAGCGTGGTCTGGCCTCCGCCGCTGCCCGTCTGGTACGCGAGAAGACCCTGGTCCGAGGCCGAGAATACGGCGGCAGCGAAGGTCGGGTAGAACTGGACGGCCTCCGCAACCGGGAACGCTTCGCCCGTGAATCGCAGAGCTTTCGGGTCGAACGGTCGCGCGAGAAGGGTTCGATCCCGGTAGTACAGGAGGTGACCGGGCGGCGCGTACAGGACATTCGTGTTCGCCTTGAACAGGACCGTCTTCCTTCCGCCGTCCAGCGAGGCCGCCCACACGGCGTTCCTCTCGCCGGCCGGGTCCGAAATCTGGTTCTGGGACAGGTACAGGAACCGCCGGCCGTCGGGCAGGAAGACGGGCCATCGGTGGCTGAACTCCGACGCCTCGATGTCGAGCTTCGTCACCGGCGAGGTCTCGCCGCCCGAGGCCGAAACGCGGTAGATCGCGTCGCGGGTGGTCGGAGCAAAAAGGATCACTCCCTCGCGGTTCCACGTTCCTCCCCGGCCGCTCCCGGCGTCCGCAAGAGTTTGTGGCGGCCCGCCGGAGGAATCGATCTTCTTCAACTTCCCGTTCGCGAAAAACCCGAGAGAGCGGCCGTCCGGAGACCAGAACGGATAGGAAGCCCCCTCGGTTCCGGCCAGTGGCTGGGCCGAAAGGCCGGAGAGCGGACGGACCCACAGCATGTTGATTCCGGAGGAGCTTGCGATGAATGCGACGCGACGACCATCCGGAGAGAGAGCTGGCGGGCCCTGGTCGAAGGCAAAGCTTGCTCTCTCGGGAGCAAGAAGCGTCGACCGGACCATCCGCGGAGGCTCGGTTCGGAACCGGATGATGAGGGTGGTCGCCGCCGCCGCCAGAACGGCGGCGGCGGGCACGAGCGCCCACGCGACCCTCTCCCGGCTCTTGCGTCTTGCGGTAACTGGGGCGGGAAGCCCGATCGCCGAACCTCCCTCGACGATCCACTGGAGCTGGAGCTTGACGTCGTGCGCCGTCTCAAAGCGCTCGTCCGGGTCCTTCGCGAGGCAGGTCTTGACGACGCGGTCGAGAGCCGGCGGCGTCATCGGCTGGACGGAGGAGATTGCTTCCGGCTGCGTGTGGATGATCGCCGCGATGAGCGACGCCTGGCTCTTCCCGGAAAACGCCTTCCGGCCCGTCGCCATCTCGTAGAGGACCAGTCCCAAAGCGAAAATGTCCGTCCGGGCGTCGGCTTCGTGACCCTCGAGCTGCTCGGGCGCCATGTACTGGAACGTGCCGAGGATCGTGCCCTCGGCGGTCAAGTTCTCTCCTGCTTGGGTCGGAAGGATGGAGAAGCTCGAAAGGACGCCTCCCGATTGCGGGGCCGCAAGCTTCGCCAGCCCGAAATCGACGAGCTTGACGCCCGACTTCGTGATCATCACGTTGCCGGGTTTGAGGTCCCGGTGCACGATCCCCTGTCGGTGTGCCTTCTCGAGAGCGTCGGCCATCTCGATCCCGTAGCGAAGCATCTGCTCGAGAGGGAGCGGCCCTTTCGCGAGCCTTTCGATCAGCGTCTCCCCATCCAGGAACTCCATGACCAGGTACTCGACGCCGTCCTGATTCCCGACGTCGTGGAGCGTGCAGATGTGGGGATGCGAGAGCTGCGAAATCGTTTTTGCCTCGCGTTCGAAGCGCTGGCGGAACTCGGGGTTCTCCGAAAGGCGCGCGGGAAGGACTTTGACCGCGACCGTGCGGTCGAGGCGCGTGTCTCGCGCCTTGTAGACCTCTCCCATCCCTCCCGCGCCGACCGCGGACAGGATCTCGTACGGGCCCAGACGAAAGCCGGGGACGAGAGCGGGCATAGCGAGCGGTGGATTCTCCGGGCGGGAGTCTATGCCTCGGTGGGGACGCTCAGAAGCCCGCTCTCTCTTTCAAACCGGAACGATCTTCCGAAGTACGGCGTCGAACCGGGGGTCGGATCGCAGGGGGGTGAACTCGGGCGCCCGTGTCACCCACCAGGCGAGCGCGTTGCGCTGCTCGGCCGCGAGCTCCAGCGCGGCGATGGCGGCGTCATTGTCGCCGAGGCCGACGTGGACGAACGCGACGTGGAAAGGCGCCACGTACTCCTGGGACGATCTCTCCCGCAGCTCCTCGAGAACGGCGAGCGCCTCTCGCCGCCGCCCCGCCGCGCCGTATCCGCCTCCCAGCCGGCCGAGATACCAGGTCTGGGTCCGCTCGGTGAGGGTGACCGCCCTCTCGTAGCGCGCAATCGCCTCGTCGTATCTCCCCGCAACCTGCAGATTCAGCCCTCCAGCCCAGAGGGGGTAGAGCGCGTCGGGATCGAGCTTCAAGGCGCGGGCGAACTCCCGCTCGGCGTCCTCGTACCGGTTCTCGGCAAAGTACGTCCAGGCCACGTTCGTCTGGACGTTGGGGGAAAGAGGCTCGAGCTCGCGGGCCTTGATCGCCAGGGAACGCGCATCAACGGGGTCGTCGAGAAACGTGCGCTTCAGCGCGAGCCACGCGTACGCCGCGGCCGACCGGGGCGCGAGCTCGATCGTGCGGAGAAACTCCCGGTCCTCCAGCTCGAAGTTCCAGCCGAAGTAGTGCTCGACGAGACCGAGCGAAAGGTGGGTCTCGGGCGACTCGGGGTCGAGCTCGTGGGCCTTCGACGCGGCGGACCGGGCCTTCGCGAAGGCGTCGAGCGTGGGAATCCCGCCGTAGAAGCCGAAGATGCAGTAGGCGTCGGCGAGCCCGTTGTACGCCGCGGCGTACCCCGGGTCGCGGGCGATCGCCTGCTCGAACTCGGCGATCGCCTCGCGCGGTACGCGCCGGTTGAAGAAGTACTTCCCCTTGAGGAAGTGGTTGTAGGCCTCGAAGTCCTCGGTGCCGCGAGAGACGAGGGCCCCCTCGTCCGCCGCGAGCAGGCGGACCTTGAGCGTATTCGCGATCGCGAGCGCGATCTCGTCCTGGATCGCGAAGATGTCCTCCATCTCCCGGTCGTAGCGCTCCGACCAGAGGTGGTATCCGTCGCCGACGTTCACGAGCTCTGCTGAGATGCGGAGCCGGGAACCCGCCCGCCGGACGCTCCCCTCCAGCACCGTACGCACTCCGAGCTGCTCGCCGATCCGCCGGATGTCCTCGTTCCGTCCCTTGAAGGCGAAGGCGGAGGTGCGCGAGGCCACCCGGAGCGCCTCGATCTTGGTGAGCGCGTTGATGATCTCTTCCGTGATGCCGTCGGTGAAGTACTCGTTTTCCTTGTCGGCGCTCATGTTCCGGAAGGGCAACACCGCGATGGAAGCGCGGGAGGAGTCGGACACGGTTGCGCTCGTCCGGGCGACCGACGAGCGCGCCGGGGGCGCGGGTGTAGGGACCGGCGGAAACGAGTCCGACGAATCCCCGCCCAGGAAGCCGAGCACGAACGCGAGGTCGCTCGCGGACTGGAACCGCTCCTCCCGCTTCTTCTCCAGGCAGTGCGCCGTGATCCGAACGAGCTCGGCCGGCACCGGTCCGCGCGCGCGCAGGCGCGCGGGATCGTCGCGGAGGATGGCGGTCATGGTCTCGACGTCGGTCTCGGATCGGAACGCCGGCTCGCCGAAGAGGAGCTCGTAGAAGACCGATCCGAAGGAGAAGATGTCGGTCCGGCTGTCGGTCTCCTCGCCCCGGACCTGCTCGGGAGACATGTATCCGGCGGTACCGAGGATCGTGCCGGGCAGTGTGCGCGCCGCGGTGGGCTGGATGCTTCCGCCGGCCGGAGCGCCCGAGAGCTCCCGCTTCGCGAGCCCGAAGTCGAGGATCTTGACGAGGCCGTCGCGCGTGACGAAGACGTTCTCGGGCTTCAGGTCCCGGTGCGTGATCCCGCGGGCGTGGGCGGCGGCGAGACCCCGCGCGATCTGGCGGGCGCAGTCCACCGCGCGGCGGGCCGGCATCGAGGCCGAGTTCATCCGCTCGCGGAGCGTCTCGCCCTCGAGGAGCTCGGTGACTGCGTAGGAGACGCCGCTGTCCCGGCCGACGTCGTGGATCGCGAGGATGTTGGGATGCGAGAGCGCGGCGACGAGCTTCGCCTCGCGCTCGAACCGGGCGAGCGCCTGGGGGTCGGCGACGAGAGTTTCCGGAAGGACCTTGACGGCGACGTCCCGCTCGAGCCGGGTGTCGCGCGCGCGGTAGACCTCCCCCATGCCGCCGGCGCCGAGCGGCGCGACGATCTCGTAGGGGCCCAGACGGAGGCCGGCCGGAAGAGGCATCCCCTGCCTAACCGCCGCCGCCGGCCAGGTAGTCCC
>JBKPMI010000177.1:0-2876 GCA_046732075.1 Acidobacteriota bacterium
GGCGCGTCCGCAGGAAAGCCGCGAACGGTGTCAGCACCACGGAGAGCCCCGTCAGGAACGCGGCCTTGGAGGCCGTCGTCTCGACCTGTCCGAGGACCTGGAGAATCATGCCTCCGCCCAGCAGGGATCCGATAATCGCTCCGTCCCGGAGGAGGTTCGGCGTCCGGCGGCGCCCCAGGGCGAACGCCCCGCACACCGCGGCGGCCAGCAGGAAGCGGAAGAAGAGAAACGCCAGCGGCGGCGAGTTCCGAACGACGTTCTTCACGACGATGAACGACGAGCCCCAGATCATGGTCACGAGGACGAGCGCCGCGTCCGCGCGCAGGCGCATCGGAGCCGGCTCGGTCTTCTCGATTTCTTCCATCGGAGCGGATCTCTAAGCTAGCATCGCTGCCTTGCAGAACACGACCGGTCCGCGCGTCCGGTTCGCGCCCTCCCCGACCGGATTCCTGCACGTCGGCGGCGCGCGCACCGCGCTGTACAACCTCCTCTTCGCGCGCCGCGAGAAGGGGACGTACATCCTCCGAATCGAGGACACCGACGTCGAGCGCTCGCGCGACGACCTCATCGGCCAGATCCTGTCGGCGCTCGAGTGGCTGGGCCTCGAGCACGACGAGGGCCCCTACCGGCAGTCCGACCGCTACGACCTGTATCGCGCGGCGGCCGACCGGCTCCTCGCGGAGGGAAAGGCCTACCGCGCGTTCGAGACCCCGGACGAGCTCGCGGCCGAGCGCCAGCGGGCGGAGGCGGAGGGACGCTCCTACCGCTATTCCGGCGCGGGGCGCGAGATCGCGCCGGACGAGAGCGACCGCCGCGCCCGCGCCGGCGAGAAGTTCGTGGTCCGCCTGAAGATGCCGGACGAGACGATCGCCGTGGACGACCTCATCCGCGGCCGCGTCGAGTTCCCGGCCGAGGCGCTCGACGACTTCATCCTCCTGCGCTCGGACGGGCACCCGCTCTACCACTTCTCGGTCTGCGTGGACGACGCCGACATGCGGATCACGCACGTCCTCCGGGGCGACGACCACCTCGCGAACACGCCCAAGCACGTGGCTCTCTTCCGGGCTCTCGGCGCGGAAGTGCCGGCCTTCGCGCACCTCGGGATGATCCTCGGAACGGACAAGAAGAAGCTCTCGAAGCGCTACGGCGCCGCGGCCGTCGAGGAGTGGCGCGACCAGGGGATCTTCCCGGAGGCGCTGGTCAATTTCCTCGCGCTCCTCGGCTGGTCTCCCGGAGACGACCGCGAGATCCTGACGCGCGAGGAGATGGAGCGCGAGTTCTCGATGGATCGGATCGGCGCATCGCCGTCGGTCTTCGACCCCGAGAAGCTCCTCTGGATGAATTCGCAGTACATGGCCCGCCTGCCGGCGACGGAAATCCTGGAGCGGGCGAAGCCCCACGCACCCGCGGGGCTGCCGGGCGGCGACGCCGCGCTCGCGGCCGTGGAGCTGCACCGCACCCGCAGCCGCACCGCGATCGAGATGGGCCGGGCGCTGTCGACCTACGCCGCGGATCCCGGGGATTACGACGCCGACGGAATGCGGAAGAACGTCCGCCCGGAGACGGCTCTCGAGATCGAGCGCCTGATTTCGAAGTTCGAGACGGTCGAGTCGTGGACGGCGCACGATCTCGACGCGGCACTGCGCGAACTCGCCGCGCACATGAAGATCTCGGCGTCGCGGCTCATCCACCCCACACGGCTGGCGCTGACCGGCGTGACGGTGGGCGCGCCGCTCTTCGACGTGGTCGCTCTGCTGGGGAGAGAGACTGCGCTTCGGCGGTTGCGGAATTTCGTGGAGCGGATCCGCTCCGGGTCGCCGGCTACTCCTTGACCCGGTAATCCTCACGAAGGCGGTGCAGGTCTTTGAGCGCCCCCCGGAGAACCCCGATCACGCGGGACACCTCGCGGCCGTAGAACTTCATCTCGGGGTCACAGTCGGTCAGGCCGTACACCGCCTCGTCCTTTTCGAGCCGGTCCTTCTCGAACGACAACCGCTCGATCAGCTCGTCCACCTCGGTGCGCAGAACGAATGCGATGTCGCGCACCCCGAGAAAACGGCTGCACTGCGGACAGTGGACCTCTTCGCTGCCGTCGTCCGGGATTCCGTCGATGACGAACTGGCGCTCGCAGCGCGGGCACTCGAAGACTTCCGGGATCATGTCCGACCCGAGTGTACGCTCGTCCGGTTCCGCGGGATTCGCTGATCGCTCGAGGCTCCCGGCGCGGGATTTGCGGCAGTGATCTCCCGGTATAATCCCGCGTTCTTCGAACGACTGGGAGGTCGTTCAATGGTAGGACAACTGGCTCTGGACCAGTGAATCGGGGTTCGAGTCCCTGCCTCCCAGCCAGCACCTCGGCATTCGCTTTCTCGGGACCTGCTCACGCACCGGCGAGCGGCTCGCCAAACCCGGCTCGACCGCCCGCCTGGTCCCTCGCTGCGCTCTGCCTCCCGCGGCGCGCGCCTCCTCCCTCGGTTACTTCGGGAGACTTCGCGCGCCGCGAGTTAGAAAGGACGATCAGAATAGGGTCGTGAAATCCCGAATCGCGACCTTCGTTCTCACCGTCGCGGCGATCGCCGCGGCGACGGTGGCCGCGCGGGTCGCCCACTTCAACGTCTCGACCACCGGCTTTCTCTTCCTCCTCGTCGTGCTCGGGAGCGCGACGATCGGCGGTCTGAAGAACGGCATCCTCGCCTCGGTCCTCTCCACGGTCGCCTTCAACTACTTCTTCCTGCCGCCGCTCCACACGTTCCACGTCTCGGACGCCGAGAACTGGGCGGCGCTCGCGGCGTTTCTCGTGGTCGCGACGGTCGCGAGCCGTCTCGTCACACGGGCACGGGACCAGGCCGAGCGTGCGGAGGCGCGGACCCGGGAGG
>JBKPMI010000178.1:0-1656 GCA_046732075.1 Acidobacteriota bacterium
GACTTGAACACCTTTTCCATCGAGAGCACCGCGCCGATCGAGCCGCCCTCCCGGACGAACACGGGCTCCTTGCCAAACGCGAACTTCATGGCACCGCGGATGGCGTCGGCGTAGGGGCCGGTCGTCTTTCCCTGGTAGGCCGGGAGCTCGTGCTCCGCGCTGACCTTCACGTCCGGGTTCTTGCCCTTTACGAACTCGGTGACGAGGCGGACGATCTTCTTCGGGTTCATGTTCGGGACGAGGCGGCAGGAGACGATCGCCGTCGCCTTCGGCGGGATGACCGTCTTCACGCCGGGTCCCTGGTAGCCGCCGGCGATGCCGTGGACCTCGAACGTCGGCATCATCCAGACCCGCTTCATGATCTCCAGCGGGTCGTCCACGCGCAGGGACCGGAACATGTGGTCGCGCTTGAAGTCCTTCGTCGTGAAGCCGCAGTTCTTGAGATCCTCGAGCTCCCGCTTCGTCGGAGGAACCACTTCGGCGTAGAAGCCGGGGATCTTGACGCGGCCGGTGCGGCCGTCGACGCACTCCGAGATCACCTGGCAGAGCTCGGTCACCGGATTGCGGGCGGCGCCGCCCGCGGTGCCGGAGTGCTGGTCGGTCTCTCCGGTCTGGAGCGTGAACCGGAAGCCCTGGAGGCCGCGCAGCCCGGCAGGCTGCGCGGGGCGCGCGCGGCTGACCCACACGGTGTCGGAGACCACCACCGTGTCGGTCGCGAAGTCCTTCGCGTTCGCCTTGATGGTCGACTCGAAGTGCGGGCTGCCGATCTCCTCCTCCAGCTCCCAGAGGAAGTGGATGTTGACCGGGATGTCCTGCTCCCAGGCGTACTTGGCGCCGAAGAGCGCAGTCATCGCGGGTCCCTTGTCGTCGGTGGTCCCGCGCCCGAAGTAGCGGTCGCCCTTCTTCACGAATTCGAACGGGGGCGTCTCCCAGTCGTCCCCCTCGGCCGGCTGCACGTCGAGGTGGTTGTAAACCGTGATCGTCGGAAGGTTCGGCCCGCGGTCGAAACGGCCATGGACGATGGGATGCCCTTTCGTCTCGTACAGCCGGGCCTTTCCGCCGAACGACTCGAGCAGCGAGGCGCTGAACTCCGCCCCGCGATGTACCTCGGATTTGCGGTCGGGCTCGACCGAGACGGTCGGGATCTCGACGATCTTCTGCAGGGCCTCCTCGTACTTGGCGCGCCGGCCGACGGCGTACTCCCGGAGGTCTTCCTTCTGGAAAGCTGCGAGCATCAATCCTCCCGTTCGAAAGGCGGCGATTGTATCGGAGGAGTCGGTTTTCCCGGCTCGTCCCGGGGCCCGGCCGCGAAGGCGGAATCCGGCTACTTCTTCTTGGCGGGCCGCGCGGACTTCTTCTTGGGTAGAGAGCTCTTTTTCGCCCCGTTCTTCTTCTTCGGCGGCGCCGCGGGCTTCTTCTTCACGGCCGGGGCCGGCTTCGCCTTCTTTACCGCCTTCGGCGGCTTGACCGGCATGCCGCCCGCCGCCTTCTTCGCGGCCTGCCGCGCCGCGGACGCAGTGCGCCGCGCCTCGGCCGCGGCCTCCTTCTTCTCGAGCGCGCGCTTCTGCGCTTCGCGCTCCATGACCGCGAGCCGCTCGGAGAGCTCCGGCTCGGTCACGATCGCGGCATTGGGAAGCCGCTTGCGCACGACGTCCA
>JBKPMI010000179.1:0-1483 GCA_046732075.1 Acidobacteriota bacterium
AGGAGGCCGAAAAGGTGCCGCTCGTGCGAGTGGACGCCGCCGTCGGAGACGAGCCCCAGGAGGTGGAGCGTCGCGCCCGTGGAGCGGACCCGGTCCGCGGCCTCGAGAAGCGCGGCGTTCTGGAAGAACGAGCCGTCGCGCAGCGCCAGGTCGATTCGAAGGAGGTCCTGGGGAACCACGCGGCCGGCGCCGATGTTCAGGTGCCCCACCTCGGAATTTCCCATCAGTCCCGCGGGCAGGCCGACTGCCTCGCCAGAGGCCTCGAGCGTCGTCCATGAGGAGTCCCGCCGCCACCGGTCGAACGCCGGAGTCCGCGCGAGCGTGATCGCGTTTCCCGGCGACGGGGGTGCCTCTCCCCAGCCATCGCAGATGACGAGCAGGACGCGCGGTCGGGGCACGGACGCCGTGCTATCCGCCGAAGTGCGTGTGGACGATGCGACAGAGCTCCGCGACGCTCCACGCCTGCGCGAACGCGCCCCGCGGGGCGTGCGGCGGATCGCCGTCGAAGATCTCGGAGATCGATCCCATCCCGGCCTCGCGGACGTGCGCCCGCAGCGGGGCGAGCCAGCTCCGCGCGGTGCGCACCGACTCGAGCGTGCGGCCGAAGACCCGGAAGTGCGCGTCCACGAGCGGCCCCAGGAGCCAGGGCCACACGGTCCCCTGGTGGTACGCGCGATCACGCTTTTTCTGCGTGCCCTCGCACCTTCCGAGATAGCGGGGGTCGCGCGCGTCGAGCGTCCGCAGGCCGAACGGGGTCAGGAGATGGCGCCGGACCGACCAGTAGACCGCGCGGGCGCGGTGAGGCGGAAGCAGGTCCTCGGAGAGGGAGACCGCGAAGATCTGGTTCGGGCGCAGGCTCCGGTCGGGACCGTCGTCTCCCACGACGTCGAAGAGCCGCTGGTCCTCCTCCGACCAGAACGTCTCGTTGAAATGACGGCCGACCCGCCACGCGTCCGCCTCGAGGTCGCGCGCGCGGGCGTTCTCGGCGGAGAGCCGCTCCAGCCGGGCCGCCGCCTTCAGAGCCGCGTGCCACAGTGCGTTGACTTCGACGGGACGGCCCCGGCGCGGCGTCACCGGCTCTCCGTCCACGACCGCGTCCATCCACGTCAGCGCGCGGCCCGGCTCTCCGCCGGTGACGAGAAGGTCGGGGCCCACGGAGATGCCGAACGCGGTGCCCTTCCGATACGACGCGATCACGTCGCGGACGGCGCCGATGAGCGGTGACGGCTTCGACGGATCTCTCCGAAGCCGCCCGAAGGCCTCGACCGCGAGGACGAACCACAGCGGAGCGTCGATCGCGTTGTAGTCGGGCTCCTCCCCGTCGCCCGGAAAGTTGTTCGGCAGCAGGCCGCCGCGCCGGTATCGCGCGAACGAGTTCAGGACGCGGGCGAACGAGCGGTAGCGGCCGGTCGCGTGCGCGAGCCCGGGCGCCGCGATCATGGCGTCGCGCCCCCAGTCGGCGAACCACGGGAACCCCGCGAGG
>JBKPMI010000180.1:0-7125 GCA_046732075.1 Acidobacteriota bacterium
TCGCGCTCCTGTCCGCCCTGGGGAAAGCAGCGGGGACAGGGTCCGCGACCCTGCACCCGCCTCCGAATTCGGAGGGCGTGGAGGCGATCGTGCTCCCGGCCCGGTCTTTGTTCACCCGGCTTCCGGCGGCGGACCGCCTGCGGGGCCTCTCGGTGTCGCTCGAGGAAGGGAAGGAGATCTCACTCTCCCGGATCGTCGAGCACCTGACGCGCGTCGGGTACCGGCGCGCGGACCTCGCGATCGAGACGGGGGACCTGGCCGTCCGCGGCGGACTGTTCGACGTCTTCCCGCCCGATCGCGACCTGCCTCTCCGCGTCGAATTGGACGGCGACCGGATCGCGTCGCTGCGCGTCTTCGACCCGGACACGCAGCGCTCCCGGGAGCGTCTGTCGGCGGCGATCGTGCCGCCGTTCGCGGCCACGGAGGACGCGCGGGAAGCGCGCGCGATCCTTGAGGACCGGATCGGCCGGCCGCCGTCGGAGGCGGAACGCATCGTCTTCGCTCCCGCCGCCGAACCGATGCCGGCCGGCTGGCTGGACCACGCGGACGGCGCGGTGGTCGTGGTGATCGAGCCGGGGGCGGTCGAGGAGGAGCTGGACGGGTTCGCCGAGCGGGTCGCCGCGGACCGCGACCCGGATCGGGACTTCTTCGCGCCGGAGGAGCTGCTGCACCCCGTGGAGAAGATCCGCGGCGCGCTCGAGTCCGCGAGCCTCTTCTTCGACCGGGTCGGCCTCGCGGCCCGGGGCGAGCTCACGCGGCTGCCCGCGGAGGCGATCGCCTCGCACGCCGGCCGGACGTCCGAGGCCGCGGCGGAGATCGCGCGCTCGCTCGCCGCGGGGGAAGAGGTCTTCGTCGCGGTGCGGCCGACCGGCGGCGCGGAGAAGCTGCGCCGCTTCGCGCTCGAGTACGCGCTCCACGTTTCTTCGGAGCGGGGCGAGGGCGTGATCGTGTGCGTTCCGGCCGAGATCTCGGCGGGATTCCGGCTGCGCGAGCCGCGCGCCGCGGTCTACGCGGAGAGCGAGATCTTCGGGGAGGAGCGGCGATCGGCCGTCGCGCGCGGCCGGCCGTCCGAGGCGTTCCTCTCGGACCTGCGCGACCTGAAGCTCGGCGACGCGGTCGTGCACCGCGACTACGGCATCGGTCTCTTCCACGGGCTGACGCGCGTCCCGGTCGAGGGGGAAGAGCGGGAGTTCATGGAGATCGCGTACGACGAGGAGAAGCGGCTCCTGCTCCCGGTCGAGCGGCTCGACCTCGTCCAGAAGTATTCGGGGGTCGAGGGCGTGCAGCCCGCGCTCGACAGGCTGGGCGGAGCGGGGTGGGCGCGCCGGAAGGCGTCGGTCAAGAAGGCAATGCGCGACATGACCGACCAGCTGCTGAAGCTTTACGCGCGCCGGAGTCTCGCCGAGGGGTTCGCCTTCTCGCGCGATTCGCCGTGGCAGAAGGAGTTCGAGGACGCGTTCGAGTACGAGGAGACGCCCGACCAGGCGCAGGCGATCGCCGACGTCAAGCGCGACATGCACTCGCCGAAGCCGATGGACCGGCTCCTGTGCGGCGACGTCGGGTACGGCAAGACCGAGGTCGCGATGCGCGCCGCGTTCAAGGCGGTGCTCGACGGCAAGCAGGTCGCGGTGCTGGCACCGACCACGATCCTCGCGGACCAGCACTACCGGACGTTTCAGCGCCGCTTCGCCGCGTTCCCGGTGACGATCGAGCTCCTTTCCCGGTTCCGGTCGCGCGCCGAGCAGAAGGCAATCGTCGAGAAGGTCGCGGCCGGCACCGTGGACGTGCTGATCGCGACGCACCGCATGCTCGGAAAGGACCTCGCCTTCCGGGACCTGGGCCTGTTGATCGTCGATGAGGAGCAGCGATTCGGCGTCGCCCAGAAGGAGAAGCTGAAGGAGTGGAAGGCGTCGATCGACGTTCTGTCGATGTCGGCAACTCCGATCCCGCGGTCGCTCCACCTCGGCCTTTCGGGCCTGCGCGACCTCTCGATCATCGAGACGCCGCCGCGCGACCGGCTGGCGATCGAGACGCAGGTCGTCCCCGCGAAACCGGACGTGATCCGCGAGGCGATCGCGGCGGAGATCGAGCGGGGAGGCCAGGTCTTCTTCGTGCACAACCGGGTCGAGTCGATCGGCCGAGTCCAGAGGGAGCTGCAGGAGCTCCTTCCGGACGTGCGGATCACGGTCGCGCACGGAGCGATGCGCGAGGCCGAGCTCGAAAAGGCGATGATGAAGTTCTACTCGCGGGAGGCCGACGTCCTGCTCGCGACCACCATCATCGAGAACGGCCTCGACATCCCGACCGCAAACACGATCCTGATCGACCGCGCCGAGACGTACGGCCTCGCGCAGCTCTACCAGCTCCGCGGCCGGGTCGGGCGCAGCGACAAGCCCGCATACGCGTACCTCCTCGTCGCCGAGAACGTCGCGCTGACGGACATCGCGCGACGCCGCCTCGCCTCGATCCAGGAGTTCTGCGACCTGGGCGCCGGATTCCGGATCGCCGCGAAGGACCTGGAGATCCGCGGCTCCGGGAACATCCTCGGCGGCGCGCAATCCGGGCACATCTCGGCGGTCGGCTTCGAGATGTATCTGTCGCTCCTGGAAGAGGCGATCCGCGACATGAAGGGAGAGGAGGTCCGGCCCGAGAGGACCGTCACGCTCTCGCTCGGCCTCGACCTGACGATCCCGCCGGCCTACGTGGCAGACGAGAACTGGCGGATGATGATCTACAAGAAGGTTGCGCGCGCGAAGGACGACGCCGGGCTGGAGGAGACGCGCCGCGAGATCGCGGACCGGTTCGGCGAGCCGCCCGCGGCGCTCGGCCGGCTGATCGAGTACTCGCGGCTGCGCAACCGCGCCGAGAGGCTGGGCGTGACGTCGGTGACCCGGCAGGCCGGCCGGGTCCACCTGCGGCTCGCCGAGGACGCCCGCGTCGACGGCGAGCGACTCGCGGCGCTCGTCCGCGGGACCACGGGCGCGGCGCTCTCGCCGGGCGGCCTCCTGTCCTTTCCCGCCCCGCCGCCGGATCGCCTCATTTCCACGGTGCTCGCCTGGATGAACGAGCTGGAGCGGCGGGAAGCGGCCTGAGGAAATGCGGCGTGCGGCTCCGTGTTATGAAAGGCCTATGCGCAAGCTGATCGTCCTGGCGGGTCTGTGCCTGGCCGCGGCGGCGCCGCTCTCCTCGGCCGAGCTCGTCGAAAAGATCGTGGCTCGGGTCAACGACCGCCTGATCACGGCCAGCGAGTTCGAGAAGCGCTTCGCGGTGTTCATCACGTCGCCCCAGGCGGGGAACAACCCGGTCGAGGCGCGCAAGAAGATGCTCTCCGAGATGATCGACGAGAAGCTCCTGGAGGAGCGCGCGAAGGAGCTCTCCGTGGCCGCAACCGACGAGGAGGTCGAGACCGCCGTCGAGAGGGTCAAGCGGCAGTACAACCTCGCGACCGACGCGGAGTTCGACAACGCTCTCAAGAGCTCGAACATGACCCGCGAGGATCTGAAGCGCCAGATGCGCAACACGATCACGCTCCAGAAGGTGGTCGGTCGGGACATCAGCTCGAAGCTCGATCTGAGCGACGACGCACTCCGGCTGGAGTACGAGCGACGCAAGGACCAGCTGTACAAGGTGCCGGAGCAGGCGCAGGTCGGAGAGATCGTGATCCGGTTCGACTCGAAGGATCCGGAGAGCCGCTCGCACGCCGCGGCCAGGATCGAGGAGGCGCGCGCGAAGATCGCTTCCGGCACCCCGTTCGCCGACATCGCGAAGGAATACTCGGAAGGCAACGCCCGGGAGCGGGGCGGCGCGCTCGGCAGCGTCAGCAAGGGAGAGCTCGTCGCCGCGCTCGATGCGGCCGTCTTCGCCGATCCGCCGCAGGAATACCCGCCTCCGGTTCTGCTGCCTTCGTCCATCCACCTCTTCCACGTGACCGACCGCAAAGCCGCGGGCTATCGCCCGTTTGCGGAGGTCAAGGACGATCTGCGCGGAAAGATCGGCGACGACCTCTACGACAAGCGCTACGGCGAGTACATCCAGAAGCTCCGCCGCGACGCATTCATCAAGATCTACGAACCGGCGCTCGCGTCGGCGATCACGGAAGAGAAGAAACCCTCCTAGGCCGCGGCGGCGTGCTCGCCCGCACCGCTCTTCCTCCCTCTTTCTCCTTCGACGCGGTCGTGCGGTCGCACGGCTGGTACGACCTTCCGCCGTTTGCCTACGAGCGGGAAGCGGGCGTTCTCCGGACCCGGGTCGACTCCCGGGGAAAAGCCGCCGGAATCCGCTTCGAAATCCACAACGGAAAGCTCGAGGCGCGGAGTAGCGGTCTCGATTCGTGGGCCCTTCGCGCCGTGACACGACGGGTGTTTTCGCTCGACCTCGACTTCGCCCGTGCACACGAGTCGCTCGCCGCGGCGCCGGAGCTCGCGCGCGCTCTCGACCGGCGCGGCGCCCGGATGCTTCGCGCGCCCTCGCTCTTCGAGGACGCCGTCAAGATGCTCTTCACGACGAACTGCTCGTGGGCCGCGACGCGGGGGATGGTCGTTCGCCTGATCGCGCTCGCGGGCGCCGGCGGGCAGGCGTTTCCGACGCCCGACGCCGTCGCGAAAATTCCGACGGCAACGATCGCCAGCCGGGTTCGCTGCGGTTATCGCGCCGGAGCGCTGCGTCTCTTCGCGAAGCGCGTCGCGACGGGGAAGCTCGATCTCGCCTCCTGGGAGGACCCGGAGCGTTCCTCCGAAGATCTTCGCGACGCCATCCTCGCGGAGCGCGGCTTCGGTCCGTACGCCGCGGAAGGACTCCTGCGGATCCTGGGCCGTCACGACTTCTTCGCGCTCGATTCGTGGACCCGCCAGCAGTACCGGAAGCACTATCCGGGTCCCGCGAAGGCGACGGATCGGTCGATCCACCGGCGCTACGGCCGCTTCGGCGCGCACCGGGGCCTCGCGCTCTGGCTCGACATGACGCGGGAGTGGCACGAGTAGCCCTCCACAGGGCACGAATCGCGGATCAACGACAGCTTGGAACTCTTCGGAAACGACGCCGGGAGAAGCTTGTCGCGTCGATATCGCCACCGCTGGGGCTTGCCGGGTCGTACGACCGCAACCTGTGGGAATACAAAGCAGTAGACGGCGAAACTCCGTGCCGAGCGGGCCGAGCGTTTTCGTTGCGCTCGCTTTACGCCCCTAATTTTTTTAGGGATTTCCTTTCCCTTGACTAACAAAGTTGGCGCTCCTAACATCGCGCGCAAGTGGCCCAATTAGGGTAAAAGTGGGAGAAAGTGGCAGCGATCTTCGGATCGGTGCGCGAATTTAACGATGGATCGCTTTCGCGGGAGCGCTCCGGCACGTGTCGACGAAAAGGGCCGGCTCAAGGTCCCGAACGTCTTCCGCGCCCAGATCGAAGAGGCCTTCGGCCCCGAGATTTTCGTCACGTCCATACAGGGAAAGAACGTCCTTCTCTATCCGCTCGCGATCTGGCGCGCTCTCGAGGAAAAGCTCGCGGCGCTTCCCGCCATGCACCGCGCGAAGAACAAGTTCCTGGAGCGCGTCAATTACTACGGACAGGACGCGTCGCTCGACGGTCAGGGCCGGATCCTCATTCCCCAGATCCTGCGGGACGCCGCGAAGCTCCCGGCGGACGTGGTCGTGACCGGGAACATCGATCACCTGGTCGTCTCCGACCGTGGCGCGCTCGCCGGTCGCCTCGCGACCGAGGACTTCACGCCCGAGGACTACGACGAGCTGTCGAAGGCTTTGTCGTGAGACGGAACACGGGACAAGGGACACGGGACACGAAAAGAGAGAAGAGAGACGCAAGACGTTGACAAGCCTCCACACACGCCGGTTCTCGTTCGCGAGGTCGTCGACCTTCTCGCGCCGCAACGCGGAGGGTTTTTCGTGGACGCGACGCTCGGCGCCGGGGGGCACGCCCGCGCTCTCCTCGAGGCCGGTCCGGGAATCCGGTTGCTCGGTCTCGATCGCGACCCCGACGCCGTCTCACTCGCTCGAGAACGCCTCGCGGATTTCGGAGATCGGGTCGAAGTCGTCCAGGCAAACTTCGGCGACCTCGCGGCTTCGCTCGAAGGCTACCCGGCCCCCGACGGCATTCTCGCGGACCTCGGGCTCTCCTCGATGCAGCTCGAGCGCGCCGAGCGGGGCTTCTCGTTCCGCCGCGACGGACCGCTCGACATGCGCATGTCCCGAACCGGCCGCTCCGCCGCCGACGTGGTGGCGAACGCTTCTTCCGAAGAACTGAGTCGAATTTTTTTCGAATACGGGGAGGAACGGATGGCGATCAAAATCGCGCGAGCGATCCTGGAAGAGCGGTCCCGGGGGCCGATCACGACGACCCGGCAGCTCTCCCGCATCGTCGCGGGGGTCAAGGGGGATCGGGAAAAGATCGATCCCGCCACGCGCGTCTTCCAGGCGCTGCGGATTGAGGTCAACGAAGAGCTGCAGTCTCTCTCGCGCTTCCTCGCCTACGCGGTGGAGAAGCTGAACGCGGGCGGACGTCTCTCGATCATTTCGTACCACTCGCTCGAAGATCGGATGGTCAAGGAGACGTTCCGCCGCGAGTCCGGGATCTGCCTCTGCCCGAAGAAGCTGCCGGTCTGCGTCTGCGGCGCCCGTCGCGCACTCGTCGTGCTGACGCGCCGCCCGATCCGCCCCTCGGATGCCGAAGTTGCCGCGAACCCGCGGTCGCGCAGCGCGCGACTGCGCGGGGCGCAGAAAGTCACACCGGAGCAGGCCACGATTTGAGCACCGCTGCCTACGTCCAGTCCAAGCGCGTCGAAAACCTGCACCTGACGCGGGAGCGGGATCGCCGGCGCGGCCGGGAGCTCGCGACGCTCCTGCTCGCGGGGCTTCCCGTCGCGTGCGCGCTTCTCGGCTGGGTGGCCCTCCACGTCGAAACCGTGCGGGTCGGTTACGTTCGGGGCGCTCTCGCGCGAAAGCACGACGAGCTCTTCGAGGAGAACCGCCGGCTCCGCGCGGAGCTCGCGCGCGCGTCTGCGCCCGAACGGGTCCAGGCCGTCGCGGGACGGAAAGGCCTCGCGCCCCCCCGCCCCGGACAGATCCAGTACGTCGAACCTCGGAAGGAAAGGGGAGTCCGGTGAACTTCGTGCGTCTC
>JBKPMI010000181.1:0-2797 GCA_046732075.1 Acidobacteriota bacterium
GCGACGGACTCCGCGCCGTGCTCGGGATGCGCGTCGATCCGGCGAAGCGCCGCCTCTGGGCCTGCACGGTCGCGATGAGCCACATGGAGGGATTCCGCGAGGGACAGAAGCCGGAGAGCGCGCTCCTGGAATTCGACGCCGACTCCGGGAAACTCGTGCGCGAGCGAGCGCTGCGGGTCGAGCCGGAGCCCGCATCGTGCGACGACGTCGCGCTCGGGCCCGACGGCTCGGTCTACGTCAACGACACGGCCCATCCGATTCTCTTTGTACTCAAGCCGGGTGCGACCGATCTGGAGACTTTCATCGACAACCCGGACCTCGGTCAGCCGCAGGGGTTTGCGGTCTCCGACGACGGGAAGACGGTTTACGTGTCGAACTACCGGAGGGTGATGGCGATCGACGTCGAGTCGCGGAAGATCTCGGCGGTCGAGACGCCGGCCGACTTTCCGCCGAACGGGATCGACGGTCTCGCGTACTCGGGCGGCGCGCTCTACGCCGTGCAGAACGGAATCGAGCCGCACCGCGTCGTGAAGATGACCCTTTCCGCGGACGGATCGCGGATCACGGCGGGGCGCGTCCTCGAGATGAACAACCCGCTCTTCGACGAGCCCACGCTCGGGATCGTGGCGGACGGCGCGTTCTACTACGTCGCGGACAGCCAGGGCGGGAAGTTCCGGAAGAGCCCGAAGGGCGTGCCGGAATCAGAGCAGAAAGAGGTCGTCGTGCTGAAGGCCCCGCTCCGCTAGGAATCGAAAACAGGTCTGTTCCCTTTTCCCCCGACCTTCGAATTAGTCCATCTGCATCAGGGGCGCGCCGCGCCGACCCGATAGCGTCGGATCCGAAAGGACCCACGCCCATGAAAGCCAAATATTCGCTGGTCGTCCTGGCCGCGCTGGCCGCGACCACCTTCGTTGCTCCACCCGCTTCGGGAGAGATGCAGGTGCCGCTTCCCGGCAGTGCGATCCCGCAGTTCGCACAGCCGCTCCCGACGCTCTCGGTCGCCGGCGGCTCGATTACCACGCTCTTCGGCAACACTCCGCTCACGATCCGCATGTGCGAGTTCGACGCGAAAGTTCTGCCGCCGGGCACCTTCGCGCCCGGCGCGCAGCCGCAGACCCGCGTCTGGGGGTACGTCCCGGGCGGCGCCTGCCCGACCACGCTCCAGGACACCTACACGGGTCCCGTGATCGTGAACGTTCGCGGCACCCCGACGCCGATCACCTGGGTCAACGACCTCGGCAACACGGCAACGACCGGCGTGCTCGCCTACAAGAACTCGGTCGATCAGACGCTTCACTGGGCGGACCCGCCCCATCACATGTGCGAAACGCTCGACGTGCCGCCCGAGCCGGGAAGTATCTGCGCGCAGAACTATTCGGGCCCAATCCCCGCGGTTGCGCACCTGCACGGGGGCGAGGTCCCGCCCGAGATCGACGGAGGGCCGGACTCGTGGTTCACGAGCGACGGCCTCCTCCACGGCCACGCCTACTACTCGTTCGCGGGAGCGACCGGCAACGAGGCCACTTACCGGTATCCGAACGTCCAGGAGGCTGCGCCGATCTGGTTCCACGATCACACCCTGGGCGCAACGCGGCTGAACGTCTATGCGGGCCTGGCGGGCGGTTACCTGATCGTCGACCCGAACCTGCAGCTTCCCGCGAACCTTCCGGGCCCTGCGGAAACCGTGCCTCTGGTTCTCCAGGACCGGATGTTCGACACCAACGGGCAGCTCTACTTCCCGGGCAATGACGCCAACGGCGTCTTCACGCCGAACCCGGACCATCCCTACTGGGTCCCGGAGTTCGTGGGCGACGCGATCGTCGTCAACGGAAAAGCCTGGCCGTTCCTGAACGTCCAGCCGAAGCGCTACCGCTTCCTGTTCCTGAACGGCTCGAACGCCCGAACTTACGAGCTGTTCCTCGACGCGCCCATGTGGGTCATCGGCAGCGACGGCGGCTACCTCGACGCACCCACCCGGGTCACGCGCCTTCTGATGATGCCGGGCGAGCGCTACGAGGTCATCATCGACTTCGCCGGATTCGCGGGGACCGATCTCGTCCTCCACAACACCGGACGCACCCCGTATCCCCGCGGGGAAGCGCCGCAAGGGAACACCGTCGGCCGCATCCTCCAGTTCCGCGTGGGAGCCGGACCCGTCGTCGACACGAGCTACGACCCGGCAAGCGGAACGCCGCTGCGAACCGGCTCGCAGAGCATCGTGCGGCTGTCGGATCCGGTGGCCGGCTCGGTGAAGGCGGGCGTGACCGTCGACAAGACCCGACAGCTCACTCTGAACGAGGTCATCGCCCCGGCGTCGACCGCGGTCAACCCCGTGACGGGTGAGCTGACGGAGTACGAAGGCGGTCCCCTGGAGATCCTCGTCAACAACACCGCGTATACCGGCGAATTCGCGCGGCCCTATGGCGACTTCACGCCGATCACGGTGAACGGCAACACCACGTTCTATTCGGAGCTGCCGGAGGAAGGGTCGACGGAGGTCTGGGAGATCGTCAATTTGACGGCCGACGCTCACCCGATTCACCTGCACCTCGTGCAGTTCCAGCTCGTCAACCGGCAGGCATTCCACCTCCGCCGGTACAACGCGGTCTACGAGGCGGCGTTCCCGACCGGGACGTATCGGCCCGAATTCGGTCCGCCGCTCGACTACCGGGCCGCGAACAATCCGATGTCCGGAGGGAAGGACGGCGGAAACCCCGACGTGACTCCGTATCTCTCGGGTCCGCCCCGGCCGCCCGAGCCGAAGGAGTCCGGCTGGAAGGACACCTTCCTGGTTCCC
>JBKPMI010000182.1:0-11241 GCA_046732075.1 Acidobacteriota bacterium
CCCCCCGACCGCGGAGAACGAGAAGCGCCTCGAGAAGGTCCGGCTGCCCGTCCGCGACGGGCGGCGGGTTGCGACCACCGTCGGTTTCGGGCCGCGGTTCCTCCACTCCACGGGGCAGTTCCACAAGGGGGGCCCGGATACCGGCGTGTTTCTTCAGGTCACGGCAGCGCCCGCCGCGTCCGTGCCGATCCCGGGACGGCCCTACGGCTTCGAGCGCGTGGTCGAGGCGCAGGCCGCCGGCGATCTCGCGGCGCTCCGCTCCCGCGGGAGACGCGCGCTTTCCGTGCGCCTCGCGGGCGATCCCGCGAAGGACCTGGACGCTCTGGCCGCGGCGGTGGTTTCGCCGCAGGCTGATGGAGGGACGTCATGAAGCTCGGCTTCGTGGGCCTGGGGAAGATGGGCGGCAACATGGTGCGGCGCCTGCTCGCCGACAGGCACGAGGTCGTCGCCTGGGCCCGGGGCGAAGACTCCGTGAAGGAGGCGGTTTCGTACGGCGCGGTCGGCGCGGCGTCGCTCGAAGACATCGTTCCGCGCCTCTCCGCGCCCCGCGTCGTGTGGCTGATGATCCCGGCGGGAGATCCGGTCGAGAGCTCGATCGCCGCCCTTCGTCCCATCCTCTCGAAGGGCGACGTCATCGTGGACGGCGGCAACTCCCGCTTCACGGACTCCGCCCGGCGCGCGGCCGATCTCGCGAAGGACGGAATCGGCTTCCTCGACGCCGGAACCTCCGGCGGGATCTGGGGACGCCAGAACGGCTACTGCCTGATGGTGGGCGGGGACGCCGCCCACTTCCGCACGGTCGAGCCGGTCTTCAAGACACTCGCACCGCCCGACGGGTACGCGCACGTCGGCGCCGCGGGCTCCGGCCACTTCGTCAAGATGGTCCACAACGCCGTCGAGTACGCGATGCTCCAGGGATACGGCGAAGGCTTCGAGATGCTCCAGGCCTCCGGCTACGACCTCGACCTCCTGAAGATCTCGAAGCTCTGGACGCACGCGTCGGTGGTGCGGTCGTGGCTCCTCGACCTGCTCGTTCTGGCGCTCGAGCAGGACCCGAAGCTCGACACGATCAAGGGATTCGTGCAGGACTCGGGGGAGGGGCGGTGGACGCTCCACGAGGCGATCGAGCGCGCCGTTCCGATGCCGGCGCTCGCGGCCGCGCTCTTCGCCCGCTTCACGTCGCGTCAGGCCGAATCCTTCTCGGCGAAAGTGATCGCAGCGCTCCGCAACCAGTTCGGCGGCCATGCCGTCGAGAAGGAACGATGAAGACCGAAGAAGACATCCGGCCCCCCGCCACGCTCGTCATCTTCGGGGCGTCCGGCGACCTTACGCGGCGGCTCCTCGCGCCGGCCATCGCGCACCTGTCGCGCGACGGCGCGATCTCTCCGGAGTTCGCGATCATCGGCCTCGCCCGGACTCCGTACACCGAGGCGGCGTTCCGGCAGCGCCTGGACGAGGGCGCCCGGGAGTTCACGCCCCGGGAGCAGGGACGGCCCGGGGACTTCCCGTCCTTCGTGAAATACCTGACGGGGGACTTCGGGGACCCGGCCCTCTACGATTCGCTCCGATCGACCCTGGAGGAGATCGAGGGAAAGCGGGGGGGCCACCGGAACCGGATCTTCTACCTGGCGACGCCCCCCGACGCCGACGCGGAGATCGTGAAGTTCCTGGGGGACAAGGGGCTCGCCCGGGCCGAGGACGGCTGGACGCGGATCGTCGTCGAAAAGCCGTTCGGCCACGACCTCGAATCCGCCCGGGCGCTGAACGGGGCCCTGCGGAGCGTCTTCGAGGAGAAGCAGATCTACCGGATCGACCACTACCTCGCGAAGGAGACGGTGCAGAACATCTTCGTCCTCCGTTTCGCGAACGGGATCTTCGAGCCGCTCTGGAACCAGCGCCACGTGGACAACGTCCAGATCGCGGTGTGCGAGTCGATCGGTGTCGGGCACCGCGCCGGGTACTACGAGCAGGCCGGCATCCTGCGCGACATGTTCCAGAACCACCTGCTCCAGCTCCTCTGCCTGACGGCGATGGAGCCGCCCGTGAAGTTCGAGGCGGACGCGGTGCGCGCCGAGAAGGTCAAGGTCCTGCAGTCGATCCGGCCCTTCCCGGAAGAGGCGGCGAACGACTGGGCGGTGCGCGGCCAGTACGGACCGGGCGTCGTCGAAGGGAAGTCGGTCCCGGGCTACCGGCAGGAGGAGAACATCGCGCCGGACTCCCAGACCCCGACCTACGCGGCGGTCAAGTTCGTCCTCGACAACTGGCGCTGGGCCGGGGTCCCGTTCTACGTCCGCTCCGGCAAGAGGATGTCGACGCGCATTTCGGAGATCGCCATCGAGTTCAAGAGCGTCCCGCACCACTACTTCCAGCACCAGAGCGGCGAGCTCCCGCCGAACGTACTGCGCCTCCGGATCCAGCCGGAGGAGGCGGTCTCGCTGAAGTTCGAGGCGAAGATCCCCGGCACCGTCGCCGACGTCGAGTCCGTGTACATGGACTTCCCGTACTCGAACCTGGGAGCGGCCTCGCGGGGCGGCTACGAGCGGCTGATCGTCGACGTGACCCACGGCGACCAGACCCTGTTCATCCGGGGGGACGAGGCGGAGGAGGCCTGGCGCGTCCTCGATCCGATCCTGAAGGCGTGGGAGAAGCAGCCGCCGCCGGGGCTGCCGAACTACGCCGCCGGGACGATGGGGCCCGAGGAGGCCGATCGGTTCCTGCAGAAAGACGGCCGGCGCTGGCGCACGCTCGGGAAGTGAGCGAGGAGCTGCCCCCGGCGGGGCCGCCGCACTTCGAGATTCGCGTCCTCCCCGACCCGGCCGGTGCCGCCGAAGCCGCGGCGCGCGAGATGGTGGCGGCGGCGGAGGACTCTCTCCGCGATCACGGTGCGTTCCGGCCGGCGTTCTCGGGCGGCTCGACGCCCCGGCTCCTCTTCCAGGCCCTCGCGGGCGCCGCGTTCCGGCCGCTCGTCGACTGGACCCGCTCGCGCATCTTCTTCGTGGACGAGCGCTGCGTGCCGCCCGACGACCGGCGGTCCAACTACCGGCTCGCGAAGGAGAACCTGCTCGATCCGCTCGCGATCCCGCCCGGGAACGTGTTCCGGATGCGCGGCGAGGACGACCCAGCCCGCGCCGCCGATGCCTACGGGGAACTCCTCCGCGCGGAGCTCCCGCAAGCGGGACCGCCGCGCCTCGACTTCGCGCTGCTCGGCCTCGGCCCCGACGGCCACACCGCGTCGCTCTTTCCGGAGACGGCGGCGCTCGGGGAGACCGACCGCCCGGTCGTTGCGAACCACGTTCCGAAGTTGGGCGAGTGGCGGATCACCCTCACGCTCCCGGTATTGAACGCGGCGCGGCGGGCCGTGTTTCTGGTCGTGGGTGAGGAGAAGCGGGACGTCGTCGCCGCGGTGCTGCGAAGCGAGCAGGGGAGCCCGGATCTTCCGGCGTCGCTCGTGCGGCCTCCGGACGGCTCTCTGGTCTGGATCCTGGACGAAGCGGCCGCTTCGTCGCTCTAGCTCGCTCGGGATCTGGCAGCGCCAACGGCGCTCGGCTCGTCCGGATGCGGACTCGACCGAGCGCCTGATCCCTCGCTTCGCTCTCGCTCCCGCGGCGCGAGGCTCCTCCCTCGATTACCTCGGGAGACTCCTCGCGCCGCGAAGAAGGTGCCGGGTGCAGGCCTGCGGCCTGTCCCCGGGACTTCTTACGCCCCTTCTGCTGCGGTCTTGTTCGCCTTCGACTGCGCGATGATCTTTTCCTGGATGGAGTGCGGCGCCTCGGCGTAGTGCGAGAACTCGAGGTGGAACGAGCCGCGGCCCTGCGTGATCGACCGAAGGTTGGCGCCGTAGGTCAGGAGCTCTCCCATCGGGACCTGCGCCTTGATGACGGTGTCGTCCGTACCGGTCTCCATTCCCTGGACGTGTCCGCGGCGTGACGAGAGATCGCCCATCAGGTCGCCGACGTACTCGTTCGGCGCGTTGATCTCGATCGTCATCACGGGTTCCAGGAGCGTCGGCCGCGCCTTCTCCATGGCGTCTTTGTACGCCAGGCCTCCGGCGATCTTGAACGCGAGCTCGGAAGAGTCGACGTCGTGGTACTGGCCGTCGATCAGGATCACGCGGAAGTCGACCATCGGGTATCCCGCCAGGTATCCCTTCCTGCGGATGTCCTGGATGCCCTTCTCGACGGCCGGGATGAAGTTGCGGGGGATCGCGCCGCCGTAGATCTCGTCCACGAACTCGAAGTCGGAGCCGCGGGGGAGCGGCTCGACCTTGATCTTGCAGTCGGCGAACTGCCCGTGGCCGCCCGACTGCTTCTTGTGACGGCCGTGCGCCTCCGCCTTGCGGGTGATGGTCTCGCGATAGGGGACCTTGGGCGGGTGGAGGATGACCTCGACGCCGTAGCGTTTCTTCAGGCGGGCGACGGCGATCTCGACGTGGAGCTGCGACGCGCCCGCCAGGTGGAACTCCTTCGTCTCGTCGTCCCGCTGGAAGTGCAGGGACGGGTCTTCCTCGATCAGCTTGTGAAGAGCGGTCGAGATCTTGTCCTCGTCCCCCTTCGCCTTCGGCTCGATGGCGTAGGCGATCGACGCCTCCGGGATCGCGAGCTTCGGAAGGACGACCGGATGGTCCTTGGTCGTCATCGTGTCGTAGGTCTCGGTCTCCTTCAGCTTCGCCACCGCGACGATGTCTCCGGCGCGTGCCTCGGGGACGTTGACGTGCTCCTTGCCCTGCGGAAGGAAGAGTCCCGAAAACCGCTCCGGCACGCTCTTGGTCGCGTTCCAGTAGGTGCCGTCGGACTGGAAGTGGCCGGACCGGATGCGCAGGTACGAGATCCGTCCCGCGAAGGGGTCCGACACGGTTTTGAACACCTGCGCGACGGCGTGCGCTTTCTCGTCGCAGACCACGTCGACCGGCTTGCCGTCCTTGCCGATGCCCTCGACCTTCGTCCCCTCGGGGGAAGGGAAGAGCGTGGCGCAGGCGTCGAGGATGCGGAGCGTTCCGATCCCGAGAGACGACGCCGCGCAGAAGACCGGGAAGAGCTTCCGAGCCGCGATCTCCTTCTTGAGACCCGGGACGATGTCCACCGCGTCGAGCGTCCCTTGCGCGAAGAACTTCTCCATGAGGCCGTCGTCGCCCTCGGCGACCATTTCGACGAGCTTCTCGTGCTCTTCGTGGGCGCGGGCCGACAGGTCGTCGGGGATCGGGCCGTCCACGCGCTTCCCTCCGTCGTGGAGGTGGGACTCCATGCGGACGAGGTCGACCGTGCCGCGGAAGGATTTTTCCTCTCCGACCGGGATCTGGAGCGGGACGACGGCGCGGCCGTACTTGCGGTGCAGCGCCTCCATGGTGCGGTCGAAGGACGCCCGCTCGCGGTCCATGCGGTTAACCACGAAAATTACGGGCCGGGCGAGCTCGGTCGCGAACTTCCAGACCTTGTCCGTCTGGACTTCGACTCCGGAGACTGCGTCGAGGACGATCAGGACGGCATCGGCGGCGGCGACCGCGGCGTGCGCTTCGGGCGAGAAGATGCCGTACCCCGGGGCGTCCAGGAAGTTCACCCGGACGTCCCGGTGGATCGCGTGCGCGACCGAGAGGTTGATCGAGATCTGGCGCTCGACCTCTTCTCCGTCGAAGTCCGTCGGACAGGTCCCTTCCTCGATCCGGCCGGGCCGCGTCGTCGCGCCCGACGAGTAGAGAAGAGCCGCCACCAGGGTCGTTTTCCCGACCGTGTTGTGCCCGACCACCGCGACGTTTCGGAGCTCGGACGCCGAATAAGTCTTCATAGGCGGGGGATTATATAAAGCAGCCGGCGGTCAGTTCCCGGTGCTCAGTTCTCCGCGCGGAGGGCCGTTTGCGTTCGCCCCGAGACCCGAAAAGAAACGAGGAGGAAGAGAGGCTTTCGAGCTCGAAGGCGGTCGCCGCCGCCGTGATTCTCGCGGCTCTGGGTCTCGGGACAGTGTTCGTTCTCGTGCTGGTTCTGTCTCAGCGTGCCTGCTCCGTCACCTGATACCTGACACCCGATACCTGTCTTGCTTCTGACACCTGAAACCTGAAACCTGAAACCTGACCATGACTCTCCTCTCCTGCCTCGGAATCGGGATCGCGTTCGTCATCGCGGTGTCGCTCCTCGTCCTGGCGGGAGTCCTGCTGGGCTGGCTCGTTCCGACGATCGTGGAGCGCTGGAGGGCGCGACGCGATCGGCCCCCGAATACGCGTTGAATCGAAATTGTTGCCGGGGTTCCGCATCCTGACCGCGAGCGTCCGGCTGCTCACGCGGATCTCGAGCGGCTCCTCGATCGTAATGCGGTCGATGTCTTCTCCCGTCCCCTCGCGGCCGACAACGGAGGTCCGGACACGCTGCTGCCGCACACGAACCGGCCCACGCGGGTTGACCGTTCCGGGAGGACTGACTAAAATTCGACCCTCTTTCGCCATGTCTCTTTTTTCGCGGCGCGGAACCCTCGGCGCCGGGGGAAAGGGGTAAAGTCGCAAAACATGGCAGATCGGGGGGTCACGGGCCCGAAAATCGCGAAGCTCGGCCGCTACGAGGTCGTCAGCGAGCTGGGCAAGGGTGCGATGGGCATCGTTTACCTCGCGAAGGACCCCGTGATCGGCCGGCTCGTCGCGATCAAGACCATCCGGGCGACCGGCGGCGACGAGGACGACACCCAGGAGTTCCGTGAGCGGTTCGTGCGCGAGGCGCAGACCGCGGGCATCCTCTCCCACCCGAACATCGTCACCATCCACGACATCGGCGAGGACGCGGAGACCGAGACGTCCTACATCGCCATGGAGTACATCGAGGGGAAGAACCTGAAGATGCTCCTGGCGGAGAAGACCCGCTTCCCGTACGAGCAGATCGCCGAGATGATCGCCGAGATCGCGGAGGCGCTCGACTACGCCCACCGCAAGGGGATCATCCACCGCGACGTCAAGCCGGCGAACGTCATCATCACGACCGACGGCAAGGTGAAGATCACCGACTTCGGTATCGCGAAGATCGCCTCCTCGAACCTGACCACCACCGGGCAGTTCCTGGGCACCCCCAACTACATGTCGCCGGAGCAGGTCTCCGGCTCCCCGGTGGACGGAAGGAGCGACCTCTTCTCGCTCGGGGTCGTTCTGTACGAGCTCCTGACCAGCAAGAAGCCGTTCCAGGGGGACAACCTGACGGCGATCTCCTACAAGATCGTCCACGAGGACTTCATCCCACCGGCCCAGGTCGCCGCGGAAGTCCCCGTCGAGTTCAACGAGATCGTGGCCCGCGCGATGGCGAAGGACCCGTGGAACCGCTATCAGCGCGGCAAGGACCTCGCCCTCGCGCTATATCAATTAAAAGCACAGCTGGAGGAGCGCAAGTCCGAAGAAGACCTCGGAACGATGGTCACTGCGGCCGCGGAGAACGTCCCGACCCTCCAGCTCCACAACCTGAAGGAGATCGCGGAGAGCGGCGCGCCGGATCCCCAGGAAACCCCGACGGCGCTGCCCGAGGTGGGAGTCGACTCGGGGGCCGCGAGGAGCGGCTCCGGCTCGTTCTCCAGGAGTGGCTCGGGCTCGTTCTCGAAGAGCGGCTCGAGGCGCTCCTCCGGGGCCACGGTCGCGGCGGGCCCTCCGCCCGGCGCTCCTCCTCCGCCTCCGGTGCCGCCGGCGTCCGAGGCTTCCGCCTCGGGATCCCGCCCGGCGCCGACCATGCCCGTGAAGCCGCTCACGCCGCAGCAGGTGCGGGCCGCGTCGCCAAAGGGGAAATCGCGGGCCGGGCTCTACGCAGGCGTCGCCGCGCTCGTCGCGATCGGGATCGGGCTCTACTTCGCCCTCCGTCCGTCGGCGGAACCGACGTCTCCCGAGCCTGCCGCCCCCGTCGCCGTGTCTCCGGCCGCCGCGGCTCCGAATCCCGCTCAGTCCCTGGCGAACGGCAAGCGCCTCTTCGACGAGGGACGGTTCGAGGAGAGCCTCGTGATCCTGCGCGGGATCCTGGACCGCGAGCCCGCGAACGCGGCCGCGCGGCAGCTCGCCGACCAGGCCGAGGCGGGGATCAAGGGCCGGGCCGAGCAGGCGAGCCGGACGGCCCAGGTCGAGAGCCTGCTGGCCAGTGCGCAGAAGTCGTTCGAGGCGAAAAAGTGGGAGGACGCGAAGGCGCACGCCGGAGAAGTCCTGGCGCTCGACGCGCAGAACGCCCACGCGATCAAGATCCGGGACGACGCGGCGCAGCAGATCGACAAGGCGGCAGCCGAGAAGAAGAAGGTCGAGGCGCAGCTCGCGAAGATCCGCTCGATGCCGAAGACGCCGCTTCCCGTCCAGAAAGTCGAAGCGCAGGGCCCCGCGGCGCCACCCCCCGCGGCCGCGGGGACTTCCAAGGCAACCCTGCGGTTGCTTTTCGACTCGCCGATCGCCGAGGGCCACGTCATGGTGGCCGTCAACGACCAGATCCTTCTGCGCCAGCCCTACAACTTCAAGAAGAGCCGGGGTCTGTTCAAGTCGTCGGAGGGCACGGGGACCGTCTCCGCGAACATCCCGGTGCCGAACGGCCCCGTGACCGTGAAGGTATGGCTGTCCGGCCCCGGCATCTCCCCGGCGTATGCGACCGCGAGCGCCAGCATGCTCCCGGCCGAGACCCGGACGCTGAAGGTCGACTACGCCGGCGGCCACCTGGGCGCCCGCGTCCAGTAGCGGAAATCCTCCGAATCAGGTAAAACTCCCGGCTCCTCGGGGCGTAGCGCAGCCTGGTAGCGCACTCGGTTCGGGACCGAGTGGTCGGAGGTTCAAATCCTCTCGCCCCGACCAATTCTCTCGGTTACCGAACCGGAAGTCCGATCCGCGCGAAGCGCGAGCAGGTCCCCGCCTGCCCGTAGATCGGTCGCGCCGGCAACGGCTCCCTCTCGCCACGACCAGCGCTTCCCAGCCCCAAACAGCGAGTCCCCGCGACGCGGGGACTCGTTTTGACGAATCGGAATCGGTCGACGAAGCTATTCCGGGATGTAGTCGACCGCGCCCGTGTCTCCGTCCAGGACCATGTCGTACGGGAACCAGTAGATCACCTCCTCGCCGTACTCATCGGTGTACGCGTACCCGATCCAGACGGTGCCCAGATCCTGGTACTGCATGGAGGCGAGCTGAAAGCCACCCGCGGGAACGGCGATCTGGCGACCTGCCATCTTCTTGTTCGTCTTGTATTTCTTGACCGGGATATCGCCCTTCTTGGCGTGCTTGACGTGGACGCTGGCTACTTTCCCGTTTTGGACCTCGACGGAGGTGGTGTAGTCGCCCTTCTTGTCGAGGACGTGGTGGCCGTTGGTCTTGATCTTCTCGCCGAGCAGCTGTTTCCCGTTGCGATGCTCGTGCTTGCCTTTGGCCTTGGCCATTCCCTTTTCCTTGGCCACTCCCTTGTCCTTGGGCGCCGCCGACGCGGCGTTTCCCGCAGCGAGCATTCCGACGAGCCCGATGACGACGATGACGCTGACGAAGCGTTCTGCACGGTTCATTTCTGACCTCCGGGTCGTGTCCTGCAAGACATGTTCCGAGCGGCCCGCCGACTCCTTCAGCGAATACGTCCCGGCGACCGCGTACGACACGGTGCCGTCGGCGTTGGGCGTGCCCTTGTATGTGCCGGGGCCCTTGATGTTCTTGAACTTTCCCGTGCCGCTCGAGTAAGTCCACGTGCCGCCGCCGCTCACGAACTTCCCGTCCTTTACGGTCGCCGCGCGGTTGGAAGCGACAGTCACCCCGGTGCTGTTTTCGACCTCGATACCGACGGTGCTGTCCTGCGCGACGCTGTCCCGGACGGTGATGTCGCGGACTGCCCGACGTAGATCGCGGTGTCGTCGGCCGCCGGAAACCCGGTTGTTCTCGATGCGTCCATCCGCGCAATGGAGGGCGAAGATGCCGTATTCGCGGTTCCCGAGATACGTTCCGGCAGACACGACGAAGTCGCGACCGTGCTCGGTCAGCACGCTGTTGCCGGTAAAGGTCGGTCCGCGTAGGCGAAATCCCTTGATCGAGGCGCCCTTCGGAAAAGGCATGACGTGTATCCCCGTTTCCCCGGCCAATCCCTGACCGTCGAGGACGGCGCCCAGGCTGGCCTCGATCGTGATTCCGTTCCTGTTCACGACGATTTCGCGGTGATCGCTTGACTTGCGCCTTCTTTCCGCCCATAATCCGACCTGCAGGCCGATGGGCCGGCTCCGGTGGCCACGGAGCGGCCGCGGTGGTCCCTCGGCCTTAAAATATTCGGCAAATTGCCGAATCAAACTTATTTCGAACGGAAGGCGCATGAACCTGACGAAGCGGCAGAAGGAAATCCTCGATTTCATCCGCGAATACCGGGAATCGGAGGGGATCTCGCCGACGCAGCGGGAGATCCGCGAGCGCTTCCAGCTCTCGTCGTTCGGCACGGTGCAGAAGCACCTGAAGCGCCTGGAGGAGAAGGGAGCGCTCTCGCGCGAGTGGAACCGGAGCCGCGGCATCTCGCCGGCGGAGCCGAAGGCGTCGTCGCGCGAGGTTCCTCTCCTGGGCGCGGTCGCGGCCGGCCGGCCGATCGAGACGTTCCCCGACACCGAGACGATCGAGGTCCCGTCGTCGCTGCTCGGTCGCGGCGAGCATTTCGTGCTGCGCGTCCGCGGCGATTCGATGGTGGACGACGGAATCCGCGACGGCGACTACGTCGTCGTCTCGCGGCGGGCGACCGCCCAGAACGGGCAGACCGTCGTCGCGCTCGTGCGCGGGGAAGCGACCTTGAAGCGCTATTACGCAGAGGGCTCGCGGGTCCGGCTGCAGCCCGCGAACACCGCGATGAAACCGATCCTCGTCGATCCCCGGGAACTGACGCTGCAGGGCGTCGTCACGGGCCTGATCCGCAACTACTCGACCTAAGTTGAATGCCGGAACCGCATATCGGTTTGCTAAAATCTCCCTTCTACCGGCGACGTACCCAAGTGGTTAAGGGAGAGGTCTGCAAAACCTTTATTCGGCGGTTCGAATCCGCCCGTCGCCTCCATACCGAATTACCGGGCGGCCATCCCTAGCGGAACCCGAAGGAGCTGCAATCGCCGCTCGTTTCGTGTCCCGCGTCCCATGTTCCGAGTCCCGACCCGCGCCGGAGTGGCGAAATTGGTAGACGCACGGGACTTAAAATCCCGAGGGTCGAAAGGCCCGTGCCGGTTCGACTCCGGCCTCCGGCACCAGTCCGCAGAATGAGGAGAGGATGAGCAGCGCGGCAACGGACACGCTGTCGGACTTCCAGCGGCGCATCG
>JBKPMI010000183.1:0-2406 GCA_046732075.1 Acidobacteriota bacterium
ACAAGGGGCAGGTCCGGCGCTCCGGCGAGCCGTATCTCATCCACCCGCTGAACGTCGCGGCCATCCTGGCCGAGATGAAGGCGGACGACGTCTCGATCGTCGTCGGCCTCCTGCACGACGTCCTGGAGGACACGCTCACTACGAAGGAGTCGATTGCCCAGCAGTTCGGCGGAGAGGTCGCCGAGCTCGTCGACGGCCTGACGAAGATCGGGAAGTTCTCCTACGTCTCGCGCGAGCAGGAGCAGGCGGAGACGTTCCGGAAAATGATCCTCGCGATGGTGTCGGACCTGCGGGTCGTCCTGGTCAAGCTCGCGGACCGCCTCCACAACATGCGGACGCTCCAGTTCCTGCCGGAGGAAAAGCGGCGGGAGATCGCGCGCGAGACGCTCGACATCTATGCGCCGATCGCGAACCGGCTCGGGATGGGGCTCGTGAAAGGGGAGCTCGAGGACCTCGCGTTCATGCACCTCGAGCCGGAGGAGTACGCCCGCGTCGCCCTGGATGTCGACCGTCGGATCCGCGGTTCGCAGGCGACGATCGAAAAGGTCCGCCTGCGGCTGGCGTCGAAGCTCGCCGAGGCGGGGATCGCCGGAGAGGTCACCGGACGGGTCAAGCGGTACTACTCGATCGCCGAGAAGATGCGGCGCCGCGAAGTGGACGCGGCGGAGCTGTACGACATCCTGGCCTTCCGGATCGTCACGCCCGAGACCCACGACTGTTACGCCGCGCTCGGGCTGGTGCACCAGCTCTGGCGGCCGGTGCCCGGCCGGATCAAGGACTACATCGCGATGCCCAAGCCGAACTTCTATCAGTCGTTGCACACGACCGTCATGGGAGAAGCGGCGCAACCTTTCGAGATCCAGATCCGCACGCGGGAGATGGACCTGATCTCGGAGCGCGGGATCGCGGCGCACTGGAAATACAAGGAGGGCAAGCTCGGCCCGCACGCGGACGACGCGCGCTTCCAGTGGCTCCGTTCCCTGGTGGACTGGCAGAGCGAGGTCTCCGACCCGCGCCAGTTCCTCTCGTCGTTGAAGGTCGACCTCTACCCGGACGAGGTTTACACGTTCACGCCGAAAGGGGAGGTTTTCGCGTTCCCGAGGGGCGCGACACCCGTCGACTTCGCCTTCCGCGTTCACACGGACGTCGGGCACCACTGCGTGGGGGCGCGGATCAACGGCCGGCTCGTCCCCCTGCGCACGCCGCTCGCGAGCGGCGACATCGTCGAGATCCTGACGGCTCCCAACCAGACACCCTCGCGGGACTGGCTCTCCTTCGTCGCGACGAGCCGGGCGCGCCACAAGATCCGCCACTACATCCAGGGTCACGAGAAAGACGAGGCGGTCGAGCTCGGGCGCCGAGTCCTCGAGCGGGAGCTCAAGAAGTACCGGAAGACGCTCAAGAAGGTGGAGGCGGAAGGGAAACTGGCGTCGGAGCTGCCGACCTGGGGCTTCTCCCGGCCCGAGGACCTCTATGCCGCCCTCGGCTACGGCAAGCTCGCCCCGCGGAGCGTGCTCGAGCGGCTGGTCCCGGCGGAGCAGCTCGACCGGCCCGAAGCGCCCCGACCGGAGACCGCGGTCTCGCGAGTCGTCCGCAAGATCCTTCCCTTCGGCGCCCCGGACATCACGGTCGTCGGGCACAACGACCTGCTGGCGTCGCTCGCGAAGTGCTGCAGTCCCGTGCCGGGCGAGAAGATCGTGGGGTACATCACGCGCGGCCGCGGAGTGTCGGTGCACTCCGACAGCTGCCCCAACGTCCGGAACCTCCTCTACGACCCGGAGCGCCAGATCGACGTCGCGTGGGCCGGGGAGAAGGGGGCGTCCTACGCCATCGAGCTGGACGTGGTCACGGACGACCGGCCCGGACTACTCGCCGACCTGACCCAGGCAATTGCGGGCGAGGGCTCGAACATCCGCCGGATCGAGGCGCGGTCGGCCGAGGACCTCCGGGGCTACGTCTCCGTGTCGCTCGAGACGAGCGACCTGAAGCACCTCGAGAAGATCGTCAGCCGGCTGCGGGGGGTCTCCGGAGTCCGCGAGGTGATCCGGAGGTACAACGTGCCGAAGGCGGGAGAGAGAGAGTAGTCCTCAGCTGGCCGCGGTCTTCCGCGCGGCCGGCTTGACCACCTTTCCGGACCGCAGGCAACGGGAGCACGCCCGGACCCGCCGGGTCGTGCCGGGCGCAACCACCGCGCGAACCGACTGAAGGTTCAGATGCCACTTGCGGTTCGTGACGTTATGCGCGTGGCTGACGTTGCGGCCCGTCATGGGGGTCTTTCCGCAGAAGTGGCAGTGTTGAGCCATCGGATCTCTCCTGTCCCGGCGAATCGATCGCGCCAAAAAGCGGGGCATCGTACAACAGACGGTTTCGCGCGCCAAGGGTGACGTTCTTCGAACACCCGAAAGC
>JBKPMI010000184.1:0-4216 GCA_046732075.1 Acidobacteriota bacterium
GCCTGGTCCTGGGCGTCGCGGCCGCGCACGCGACCCACGGCAACGTGCTCGTCGCGGGAGTCGCGGGCCTCGTGGCCGGCGCGATGTCGATGGCGGCCGGCGAGTACGTATCGGTCCACTCCCAGGCGGACACCGAGGAGGCCGAGCTCGAGCGCGAGCGTGCGGAGCTCAAAGCGGACGACGAGGGGGAGCGTCGGGAATTGACCGCGATCTACGTCTCCCGCGGGCTCGATCCGGCGCTCGCGCGGCAGGTCACGGACCAGCTGATGGCCCACGACGCGCTCGGCGCGCACGCCCGGGACGAGCTCGGCATCTCCGAAACGCTCCGCGCACGCCCGATTCAGGCGGCACTGGCGTCGGCCGCCAGCTTTGCGGTGGGAGCAGCCCTGCCTTTGCTGGTCGCCGTCGTGACGCCGGTGGCGCGGTTGATTCCGCTCGTCTCGGGGACGTCGCTTCTTTTTCTCGCGCTTCTCGGCGGCATGGCTGCGAGCGTGGGCGGCGCCGGCGTGTGGAAGGGCGCCATCCGCGTTACGTTCTGGGGAGCGCTGGCCATGGCGATCACCGCGGGGGTGGGGTCGCTCTTCGGAACCGTGGTCTGAGTCGCCGGTCGGGCCCCGTGAAGCTCCGGGCCCTGTCGGCTCGTGGGGGCACCGAGCCCATCCCCAATATATAAGTCACCTCGATTCAGTCAGATAACGACTTACCGAAAAAATCCCTTGCGGGCTGATGTGGTGTTGTAGTTGACTACATCACATCATGGTCAGGGATGAATTCGAGAAGGTGCAGTGGGCGATCAACGCGATCGCGTTGCTCTGCCTCCTGATCGCTCTCTGGAACGGATGAATGGATCTCCAGTGGAACGACAGCGAGCCGATCTACCGCCAGGTTCGGGATCGGGTCGTGGCGATGATCCTCGACGGAGTCCTCAAGGAGGGGGATCCGCTTCCGAGCGTGCGCAACGTCGCCGCGGAGTATCGGATCAATCCGCTCACCGTCCTGAAGGGCTATCAGCAGCTGGTCGAGGAACACCTCGTCGAGAGCCGGCGAGGCCTCGGAATGTTCATCAACACCGGCGCGCGCGACCTGCTCCTGCAGGCCGAGCGCCAGAAGTTTCTCTCGGAAGAGTGGCCCCGGGTCTCCGCCACCATCCAGCGGCTCGGCCTGAAACCCGACGAGCTCCTGGAGGCCACCCGCCCGTCCCCGTCGGATTCGGATTCCACAGAAGAGGAGCGTTGAAGGCAATGGCATACATAGAAGCCCGCGATCTCCGCAAGGCTTACGGCACGACGATCGCGCTCGACGGCGTCGACCTGCGTGTCGAGGAGGGTCGCATTCTCGGACTCATCGGGCCGAACGGCGCCGGCAAGACCACGGCGCTGAACGCGATTCTCGGCCTGACCCCGTACCAGGGGCACCTGAGCGTTCTCGGGCGCGATCCCTGGAGCGCGCGCGACGAACTCATGCGCGACGTCTCCTTCATCGCGGACGTCTCCGTGCTGCCGCGCTGGATCCGCGTCTCGCAGGCGATCGATTATGTCGGCGGTGTGCATCCGCGGTTCGATCGGGCCAAGGCCGAAAGTTTCCTCGCGAAGACGTCGATCAAGCGCTCCAGCAAGGTCCGGGAGCTGTCGAAGGGAATGGTGGCGCAGCTGCACCTCGCGCTGGTGATGGCCATCGACGCGCGACTGCTGCTGCTGGATGAGCCCACGCTCGGCCTCGACATCCTGTACCGCAAGCAGTTTTACGACTCGCTCCTGAACGACTACTTCGACCGCAGCCGAACGATCGTCGTGACGACCCACCAGGTCGAAGAGATCCAGGACGTTCTGACCGACCTCATGTTCATCGACCGCGGACGGATCGTCCTCGAGTGCAGCATGGAGGAGTTCGAGTCCCGCTACCTGGAAGTGATGGTGCGGCCGGAGAACGTCGAAGCGGCCCGCGCGCTTCGTCCGATGCACGAACGGCAGGTGTTCGGCCGCAGCGTCCTGCTCTTCGACGGCGCCGATCGCCAGCGGCTCGCGGCGCTGGGCGACGTGCGCTCGCCGGGCATTGCGGACCTGTTCGTTGCCGTGATGGGAAAAGGCGCCCCCGGGGCGCCGGGAGGGTCGCGATGAGCACGCCATCGGAAGCGCTTCGGCCTCCGGTCCCGGTCCATCCGCCCGTTCTGGTGCCGCCGAAGCAGTCGCTGTACTGGTCCGTCCGGCGGGAGCTCTGGGAGAACCGCTCGATCTACATCGCGCCGCTCTCGGTCGCCGCCGTCATCCTGTTCGGCTTCGTGATGAGCACGATCGGCCTGCCGCACCGCCGGCGCGCCACGCTGTTGCTCGATCCGGCGCAGCAGCGGCTCCGGATCGAGCAGCCGTACATCTTCGCGGCGGGGATGCTGGTCATCACCGCGTTCCTCGTGGGTTTCTTCTACTGCCTCGACGCGCTTCACGGCGAGCGCCGGGACCGCAGCATCCTGTTCTGGAAGTCGCTGCCGGTCTCCGATCGGACGACCGTCCTGTCGAAGATTGCGATCCCGCTCGTTGTCCTGCCGGCTATCGTCTTCGCCATCGTCGTCGCGCTGCAGGTCGACATGCTCCTGCTGAGCAACGCGATCCTGTTGTCGAACGGCCTGCCGACCGCGACCCCCGGTCAACTTCCCCTGGTCCAGTTCTGGTTCACGTTCCTCTACGCGCTGGTCGCAATGGCCCTCTGGCACGCGCCGATCTACGGCTGGCTGCTGCTGGTGTCGGCCTGGGCCAAGCGCGCGATGTTCCTCTGGTCCGTGCTGCCGTTCCTGGTGATCTGCATCTTCGAGTGGGTCACGTTCCGCACAATCCACTTCGCGACCTTCATCCGTTATCGCACCGCCGGGTGGGTGACGCAGGCGTTCGTTCCGCACGTGAAGGGGACCGCCCCGATGGACCCCCTCACTTCGATCGATCTCGAGAAATACCTGCGCACGCCCGGACTCTGGCTGGGGATCCTGGTTGCCGTCGGCTTCCTCGCCGCGGCGGTCCAGCTGCGCCGATATCGCGAACCGATCTGATTCGGTCGATGGAAAGGAGGCCGGATCCATGACCCGCAACACCAACGCCCGGCTCGCCGGATTCTTCTTTCTCTTCTACATCGCGACAGCCCTGGCGGAAATGATGGTTTTCGCCCAGGCGTCGCGCGGCGAGGGGATCGCCGCGAAGCTCGCGAGCATCGCCCAGCACGAGCCGCTCGTGCGCCTGGCGGCGGTGCTCGTGTTCCTCACCTTCGTCGACGCCGTTGCTCTGGCCGTCGGACTCTATGGGCTCACGCGCGACGAGGACCGCGACCTCTCGGTCCTGGCGCTGTCGTGCCGGCTGGGCGAAGGAATTCTCGCCGCCGTCGCCGCCGTCCGGATGATGGGACTGCTCTCGGTCGCGAAGGCCAGCGTGGGCGCCGCTCCACCCGACGCGGCCGCGGCACGGGCGCTCGGCGCCATGCTCCTCCAGCAGGACAATGCAAGCACGCTCGTCGGAGCGACCTGTTTCGCCATCGGCAGCACGATCTTCGCCTACCTCTTTCTGCGCGCCCGGAGTATCCCAGCCTGGCTGGCGTGGGTCGGCTTTCTCGGCTCGGCCATACTCGTGGTCGCGCTCCCGATACAGCTCGCCGGCGTCTTCCGCGGGCCGGCGACTCAGCTGATCTGGATCCCGGTCGCCGTGTTCGAAGTGGTGCTCGGGATCTGGTTCCTCATCCGGGGAGCGGCCGCTCCCGTTCGGAGGGACGCATGAGACTTCCGATTCTCGGAGTCGTTGGGCTCCTCGCTCTCATTCCCGGCACCGCTCGCGCGCAATGCACGCCGGCGCTGCAGCGCTCGATCACCGACCGCCGATACGCGGAGGCGCGCGCGGAGCTCCAGGCGCAATTGAAGCGCGCGCCGAACGACGACGCCGCGATGGACTGCATGGGTCGGCTGCTGCTCGAAGAGGGCGAGTCGGGCGATGCCGTGGACTGGCTCGAGAAGGCCGTGAAGATCGACGGAAAGAGCGCACAGCACCACCTCGGGCTGGGCAGCGCTCTCCGCGCCGAGACGATGAAGGCGGGCCCTCTCAAGATGCCGTTCCTCGTGGGCCGCCTGAAAAAGGAGTACGAGCTGGCAGTGGCGCTCGACCCGACGCTGGTCGACGCGCGCCACGGGCTCCTCCAACTCTATGCCTTCGCCCCCGGCGTAATGGGCGGCAGCATGGCGAAGGCG
>JBKPMI010000185.1:0-2622 GCA_046732075.1 Acidobacteriota bacterium
AACCGAATCGGCGCTCGCGGCGCTGGTGCCGGCGCTCGCGGCCGGCTTGAAGCGGAACATGACCAGCGAAGGCGGCCTGGAGGGTCTTCTCTCGGCCCTGACGACCGGCGGTCACGATCGTTATCTCGAGGATCCGGGCACTCTCTCCGACCCTTCCGCGACGGAAGACGGCAACGGAATCCTGGGTCACGTCTTCGGGAGCAAAGACGTCAGCCGCCAGGTCGCGCAGCGCGCCTCCGAAAGGACCGGCATCGGTGTCGGTGTCTTGAAGCAGATGCTGCCGCTCGTGGCGGCCATGGTCATGGGAGGTCTGGCGCGGAACACCGCAGCTTCGGAGGATTCCCCGGCGGCGGGAGCTCCCGCCGGAGCGGGCGGACTCCTTGCAATGCTGACGCCTCTGCTCGACCGGAATCGCGACGGGTCGGTGATGGACGACGTCATCGGTCTGGCCGGGTCCGTTCTGGGGCGACTTACGGAGACGTAGCCGGACCGGAACATCCTCTCCCCTCGGGGGTGAGGATGAACGGAACGTCAGAATGGGATCGTGACTCGATTCGATCGCCGGCCGGCGATGGCGGTTTTTCTGGCCGTCCTGGCGGTTGCCCTGACTGCTTCGGTCGCGCGAATCGCGGGATCGAATGCCTCGACAGCCGGTTTCCTGTTCCTCCTGGTCGTGCTCTTCAGCGCGACGATCGGTGGCATCGCGAGCGGTATCGCGGCGTCGGTCCTCTCGACGGTCGCGTTCAACTATTTCTTTCTTCCTCCGGTCCACACGTTCCACGTCTCGGACGCCGAGAACTGGGCGGCTCTCGCGGCGTTTCTGGTTGTCGCGACGGTCGCGAGCCGTCTCGTCACTCAGGCGCGGGACCAGGCGGAGCGCGCGGAAGCGCGCACCCGGGAGGTGCAGACGCTGTACGCCGAGCGCGAGCGCCTGCTCGTCGAGCGCGCGCACGTCGAGGCGCTCCGCGAGAGCGAATCGATGCGGACCGCGCTGCTCCGCGCGGTGTCGCACGACCTTTCGACGCCCCTGACGGCGATCACCGTCCAGGTGGCGTCGCTGCAGCGGCAGCTCGCCGGGCAAACGACCGGAAAGCTGGCCGCGAATCTCGCCGAGGAGGTGGGACGCCTGCGGCGGCGCATCGAAAACCTTCTCTCGATGGCGCGGCACGAGACCGGCAGTCTCGCGCCGAAGCCCGAGCCGATTCCGCCGCCGGACCTCTTCCGCGCGGCGCGCGAGAACCTGGGCGCCTCCGCAACCGGCCGGGACTTCGCGGTCCGCGTCGCGCCGGAGTGCCCGGACGTCTTCGCCGACCCGTCTCTCGCGCTCGAGATCCTCGTGAATCTCGTCGAGAACGCGAGGCGCGCCTCTCCGCCGGACGCCGGCGTGGAGCTCGTCGCCGACCGTCATCCCCGCGATGCGCAGAGAGTGCGCCTGGGAGTCCTCGATCGCGGCCGCGGAATCGGCGCCAATGGAGACTCCGAGCCGGGAGATGTCCCACCGCGCGGCCTCGGCCTCGAGATCGCCCGGCGTTTCGCGGAGGCGAGCGGCGGAGTCGTGGAGCTGGAGGCTCGCGCGGGGGGCGGAACCTGCGCCTGGATCGATCTTCCGGCCGCGACGCCGGATCGGGAGGAAGCCGATGCCCGGACAGCTCATCCTCATCGCTGAAGACCACGCCGCGATCCGCGAGACACTCTCCGAGGAGCTTGGCGCTGCGGGATACCGCACGATCGAGGCGTCCGACGGACGGGAGGCGATCGAGCGCTTCGAGGACTCCGCGCCCGACCTCGTGCTGACGGACATCGCGATGCCCGATCGCGACGGGTTCCGGGTGGTCGCCGCGGTCCGGAAGCACGGGGCGACACCGATCATCGTGCTGTCCGTTCTGGGTGGAGAGTCCGACAAGGTGCGTGCGCTCGACCTCGGCGCGGACGACTACGTGACCAAACCTTTCTCGGTGCCGGAGCTCCTCGCGCGCATCCGGACCCAGCTCCGCCGCACCGCGCCCCAGCTCACCCGGCTGGAGTTCGAGGGTCTCTCGATCGACGTTCCGCGGCGCGAGGTCCGCCAGGGGAACCGGGAAATCCGTCTCACCCCGACGGAGTTCGCGATCCTCGAGATCCTCGCCCGCAGCGCCGGAAAACCCGTATCGAGCCGCGAGATCGCGCGGCGCGCCTGGGCGAGCGGCGACGCGACGCCGGACACGGTGCGGGTGCACGTGGGGTCGCTCCGCCGGAAGCTCGAGCCCGACCCGTCGGTGCCGCGGTTCATCGTGACCGAGCCCTGGGTGGGCTACCGCTTCATCGGCGAACCCCGATAGCTCTCCTTCTTCCGGGTTTCTTCCGGTTCTCTTCCGGACTTCTTTCGGCCGGGCCCTCTAGCGTGGGGGTGGATGGCGGAGCCGGCGATCTCTCGGACTCCTACCCTCCGCGAACGAATCGAGCGTGGGATTCTCGGCGCCCCTCGGGACGTCACGGACCGGCAGGTCTTCCACCGAATGTCCCTCATCGCCTTCCTGGCGTGGGTGGGACTCGGCGCCGACGGCCTCTCCTCCTCGGCGTACGGCCCCGAGGAAGCGTTCCGGGTTCTGGGCGAGCACACCTATCTCGCGATCGGCCTCGCGG
>JBKPMI010000186.1:0-6037 GCA_046732075.1 Acidobacteriota bacterium
CGCCGTAAGCTGCGGCGTCCGGAGCTGCCCCGACGCCCAGGCCGTCGCAGACGACGATGATGCTCCTTCTCACCCCGAGATCTTCTGCTGGGCCTCCGAGCGGTACGGCGAATTCGGGTAGTCGTTGACGAGGCGCTGGTAGGTGGCGCGCGCGTCCGCGGACGAACCCGCCTTCTCGTACGTCTCTGCCAGCGTGAAGAGAAGGACGTCTTTGGGAGTGGTGGACTCGGGCGATTCGATCGCCCGCTTCAGGCGGTCGATCGCCTCGGTCGTCTTGCCCTCCGCGGCGAGGAGCCGCGCGGCGTCGACTTCCGCCATCGCCGCGACTTCGGCGTGCCCTTCCCGGGCGACCCGGGCCAGCGTTTCGGCGGCCGTTGCCGGCTTGTCGGTGCGCGCCGCGAGGATCGTCTTCGCCGCTCGACCCGCTTCGGTCGACCCCTTCTTCGCGGCCTCGCGGAGGTGCTTCGCGGCTTCGGTCTCCCGGGCTTCGGCCGACGGAAAGGTCCGCGGCGCGGTCGCCGCCGCGGCGTCGGAGGCGAGCGGCGAGTCCAGGATCTCGAGCGCCGCCGAGAGCTCCCTGCCCGCCTGGTGCGCCCTCCACGTCCGGAAGAGAAAGAATCCGGCGGCGAGGACGAGCACCGCGATGACCGCCGCAACCGCTTCCGTCGCCCCGCGGCGATGGTGCGAGACGTAGTCGACCGTCCGGCCGAAAGTCTCGGCCAGCTCGTTTCTCTTCAGTTCCTTCCGTTTGATGCGCGCCATGCGAACGGGCGATTATCCCGGTCGCGCGGGAGCGCGTCAAACCGGAAAGCGATCACCGCCCGGAAAGCGGCGGGCGGACCCGGGACTCAGGAGACCTGGCTCGCGAGCTCCGGAGGACGGGCCCCCGAGTCCGGCGTCGCCTCAACCGGCGCCGGACGGCGGGCCGATCCCCGCCCCGTCAGGTAGGCGGCGACGACTTCCACCGGCAGCACGGTCACGAACCAGACGATGCCAACGAAGAGGCCCAGGCGCATCGGCCCGAGCGGCGCGCCGGAGCCGTTGGACGCCAGAGCGCAGCCGATCAGGATGTTCACCCCGGCCGACGCGAGCGCCAGGCGGAAGCCGAGGAGCCGCGGTCGCGTGAACGGCTGTGGCAGCGGCGAGGTCGCGTGGCGTCCGGCGAGCCAGGTGATCGCGACCAGAGCGGCGCCGAGGATGCAGGCGCCGATCGACGTCCGGAGGTTTGCCGGCTCCACGAGGTCCGCCGACAGCGTCTCCCCGATCAGGGGCTCCATCCAGGGCAGGAAATTGGTAGCGGCCATGAGGACCAGGATCACCCAGCCCGTCCGTTGCGGCATGCGCTCGATCTTTTCCATCAGTCCACCCACTTCCAGGGAGGCGGAACGAAGTTCCGTTCTCCCCCGTTGCCGCCCTGCTCGGGCGGAAGCCACTTGAGGAGCGAGGTCTTTCCCGTCTTTCCGAAGTCGTCGACGCTCACCCGAAAAAGGTTTCGCGATGGGCCGCCGTCCTTCCGGTCCGCCACGAACACGCCGCGGCAGCCGGTCAACCGGCAGTTCACCGACAGCAGCGGCACGCTCTCCGAGTATGCGAGCGGCCGATCCGGCGGCCGGCTGTTGGCGGCCTGCGGAACGAGAAGGCTTCCGTCGGGGCGGAAAACGATGCGGTCCACGAGCGCCGCGTCGTTCGCGTACTGGTCGAAGGCGATGCTGTCGGGTCCGTCGAGCCGCCCACCGACCGACCGAAGCGACACCGATGCCGGAAGGCGGTAGTAGCGGAGCACCGTCTCGCCCGGATCGCGGACGAGGTTGAGAGGCAGACCGTCGACCCACGTGGTGATGTCGTGCGCCACCGGATCCACGTGGACCACGACGTTGCAGTCGCGGCGAAGCGCCTGCATCCGGGCGGCGAGGACCATCGAGGAAATCTCCCGCACGATGGCCTTCATCCGCTCCCTCTTGAGGATCGTGTGGAGATAAGCGCTCGTGAAGAGGCAGACTGCTCCCAGGATCGCGAGTGCGACGAGCACCTCGATCGCGGTCAGTCCCTCCTCCGGGTGGCGGGGGCGCCGGAAACGCATCGGTTTGCGCTCCGAAAGGAGCGAATCGCGTACCCGGGACACCCGTCTCGGGGTGAGGCTGTAAGTCACTGACTCCGTACGACTTGGGTCGCCGAAGGGGGCACCTTCCCCTCGCAGGGTGCCCGAAAGTGTCACGCCCCCCGGGAAATGGGGACAGATTTAATTTTCGAGGAGCGCTCGCCGTAAACTGCTCTCCATGGCCGACGAAATCGGGATCCGCGGGGAGCCGTCCGCGACCGGGGAGCGGTGCAAGTTCATCGTGGACCGGCCGGTCCTGCCGGACGAGTCCGCATTCTTCGGCGATCCCGCGGCGGCTGCGCCCGTCTCCCCGCTGGCGGCGGAGCTCCTGAAGCTTCCCGGAATCGCGTCCGTGCTGATCTCCGAGGACACCGTCTCGCTCGACGCGGAGTACGCGGTCGACTGGCCGGCGCTCGGGATCGGCCACGTGATCCGAAAGCATCTCCGGGCGGGCGTTCCGATCGTGGCGCCGGCCTACTTCGAAGATCTGCCGGCCGAGTCGGATCTGCGGTGGGCGATCGACGACCTCCTGGCCCGCGAGATCAACCCCGCGGTCGCCTCCCACGGCGGCTGGGTCGAGCTGATCGACGTGAAGAAGAACAACGTCTACATCCGGCTGGGGGGCGGCTGCCAGGGCTGCGGGGCGGCCGACGTCACGCTGAAGCAGGGAATCGAGAAAGCGATCCGCGAGCTGGCGCCCTCGGTCGGCGAGATCCTCGACACGACCGACCACGCCGCGGGACGGAACCCCTACTACTCGCCCGCAAAATAGGGTCCTATCCGAAAGTCCTAGACCCGAAGTCCAATTTTCTCCCGCGCCGACGCGGCGTAGCATCCGACGGGTCATGCTCGTCATCCCGATCGGCCAGGAGCACGGAGAGGTGCGCCGTCAGCCGTGGGTTTCCTACGGCATCGTCGCGTTCAACGTCGTCGTCTTCCTGTTCCTCTGGCTGGCCTCCAACCAGTCCGACGTGCCCGGGAAATTCGAGTCGCAGGCCCGGGTCGTCACGGACTACCTGATCCGCAATCCCTACCTCACGGTTCCGCCGGAGCTCACCGCTTTCTACGGACGGCGCGGCATGCAGATCCTGGGACACGCGAAGGCGGTCGCCGCGCCGCCGGACGCCTGGATCGTCCGCCGCCAGCAGCAGAAGCTGAACGCCATGGCGCAGGAGCTGTTTGCGATCGGCCGGGAGCTGCCGCTCCTGAAGCCGGGTTTCGTCCCGGCAAAGCCGGACGCGTTCGCGGCGCTGTCGTCGCTCTTCGTGCACGCCAGCCTCCTGCACCTGCTCGGCAACATGCTCTTCTTCTTCGCCACCGGGCCGTTCCTGGAGGACGTCCTGGGCCGTTTTCTGTTCGCGGCGCTCTACGTCCTGTCGGGTTTCGCGGCGCTGGCGGTGCACACCTGGCAGAACCCGGGCAGCCTCGCTCCGGTGGTCGGCGCCTCCGGCGCGATCGCCGGCATCATGGGAGCGTTCCTCGTCCGCCTCCGCACGTCGCGCATCCGGATGCTCTTCGTCCCGATCATCCTGCTCCCCTGGGTGCGCTTCCGCTTCCTCATTCCGGCGTTCGTGTTCCTGCCGCTGTGGTTCATCGGCCAGTTCTGGCTCGCGACGAGCACGTTCGAGTCCGGAGCCGTGGCGCTCTGGGCGCACGTGGGCGGCTTCGTCTTCGGAGCCGTGGCGATGCTCCTCATCCTCCTGCTCGGAGTCGAAAAGCGCTGGATCCATCCGGCCATCGAGGCCCAGGTCGGCTGGAGTCAGAACCCGGGGCTGATCGCGGCTCTCGAAGCCCAGGCCCGCGGCGAGCTGCCGGAGGCGCGGAGGCGAACCGAAGCGGTGCTGAAGGAAGATCGTTCGAACGTCGACGCGCAGAGATTCGCGTACGACCTCGCCCTCCAGGACCCGGAGCACCGCGACCTCGGCCGCGAAGCCGCGCGTCTCCTCGACCTCTACGTGGCGCGGAACGACAGCGACCTCGCGACGCAGCTGATCGGCGAGGCCTCCGCGCACGACCTGGACTCCCTGCCGCTCCGTTTCCACCAGCGGGCGGCGAGCTTCCTCGACCGGCAGGGCGACGAGGCGTGGGCGTTCCGTTTCCACCGGAAGATCGCGGACGGCTACGCGGACTCTTCCGCCGCGCTCCACTCCCTGCTCCGGATAGCCGACTTCTGCCGGAAGGACGGGGACCTGCGGGGCGCGCGGGACGCGCTCCGGCGCGCCGGAGACCATCCCGACTGCAACGCCGACTGGCGCGGACTGATCGAGAAGAAGACCGCGGCGCTCGGCGCCCGGCGAGAGACGGCGTCGGACCTCAACGGATCTCGAACCCGAGCCTCGCTTGCGCCTCCCGGAGCGCTGCCTCGGCGCGGGCCGCAGTCGACGCCCGGCTGAAGACGAATCCGAGGTAGCGCGAGCCCTCCGGAAGCGGCTCGAGCACCTGGCCGGGCCGCGCCGAGATGACGACGTCCTCGACGTCCGGCACCCGCCGCGCTTCCTCGATTCCGGTGACGCGCTCGAGACGCCCTTCCCCCGGGATGGGAATCATCAGGACTCCCGCGGCGCGCGCGTCGCGGGCGGGGGGCGGCCCCGCGTCGCCGGCGAGCGCCTGCCGCAGCAGGAGCTCCTCGAGCGAAATCCCGGTCCCGAACCGGAGCGTCCGCGAGCAGAGGCCGCCGATCGATCGCGCCGCGATCTCGATCACCTTGACGCCGCTCGGCGACACGCGGAGCTCTGCGTGGATCGGACCCTGTCGCAGGCCGAGCGCCCCGGTGGCGAGCTCCGTGACGGACTCGACGGCCGTGAGGGAGTCCGGGTCGAGCCGTGACGGCGTCACGTATATCGTCTCTTCGAAGAACGGCCCGTCGAGTACGTCCGGCTTGTCGAACACGGCGAGGATCTCGAGGCCGCCGGCGCGGAGGAGTCCCTCGACCGCGACTTCCCTGCCGGGCACGAACTCCTCGACGAGGATCTCGTCCGCCGCCTCTCCCCCCTTCGCCGCGACGTCGGGCCGCGCGAGGATCCGGGCAATCCGGTCCCAGGCGCGCCGGAAGGAAGCCGGGTCGTCCGCCCGGATCACGCCGCGGCTGGCGGCGAGGAACGTGGGCTTGAGAACGCACGGGTAGGACACCGCTCGCGCTACGCCGTCCGGGTCGTCCGTGCGGTGGAAGAGCCGCGAGCGCGGCGTCGGCACGCCGGCCGCGTCGAGCAACCGCCGCAGGACCGCCTTGTTGCGCGCGGCCAACGCGGCCTCCGGCGGATTCGACGGGAGGCCCAGAGCCTCCGAGATCGCGGCCGCGGCGACGGCCGTGTCTTCGTCGACGGGGATGACCGCGTCGATTAAACGCGTCCGCGCGAAGTCGCGGGCGATCCGCGCGCAGCCCTCCGCGTCGCGGAAGTCCATGGTGAGAAGACCCGACGGGTTCAGGTCCGCGACCGCGCTCGGCTCCTCGGACGCGACCGTGACCTCGACGTTTAGGCGCTTCGCCGCCTCCAGGAAGTCGTGCGCCCGGTACGTCGTCGTGGGCAGGAGGAGGAGGACGCGCGGCATCCCGCGATCCTAACGGGCGCGCGGACGAGTCCGGTCATCGCAGAGTTGTCACGGGATCCTCGGCGAAGCGCGGTCTCGCGACACTCACAGAGAAAGGAGGTCGCCATGACCGTCGCCGCCACCCGAAGCCCCCGGAAACTCCCGCCGCTCCTGATGGTGGCCCTCGTCGCCGCTCCCCTTCTCGCCTTGCCTCGGGTCGCCCGAGCCAGCGACGACTGCCTCCTCGACTACGCCAACTGCGTCGACGGCGCGTCCGACCTCCAGGGTTTCTGGAGGCGGTCCGGCGCCGGCCTCCTCTGCTACCTCGACCTGCTTTCCTGCCTTGAGCGCCGTCTCGCCTGATTCCGAATCGTCCACCCGTTTCTCGAAAGGAGGTCTCATGAATCGCGT
>JBKPMI010000187.1:0-6790 GCA_046732075.1 Acidobacteriota bacterium
CGTCTACATCGGCGCCATCGACGACAGCGGCCGGATGAGCGACATCGGCCGGGACGAGACGAGCTTCACCCTCCCGGAAGGTCAGAACGAGAGCGCGGCTCCGCTCGTCTACTCGGCGACGCTGCAGACGCGGAAGGGCAACCACCGCATCGTCGTCAACATCCGGGACAAGGCGAGCGGCCGCATGGGTACGGCGAAAGCCGACATCCGGGTCGAGTAAAATCGGAGCGCGGTGGCCTTTCGTTCCGCGCTTTCGGTCGTCCTACTCCTCGGCGCCTCGGTCGTCGGTCCGGCGCAGCAAGCGCCCACGTTCCGGGAGGAGGTCGAGGTGCGGGTCATGGACCTCGACGTCGTCGTCACGGACCGGGACGGCCGTCCGGTGAAGGACCTCCAGCGCGAGGACTTCACGGTCCATGTGGCCGGCAAGCCCGTGCCGATCGACTACTTCGCCCGCGTCGACCAGGGAGCGATCCGGGCGCCCGACTTTCCGACCGCCGCGCCGGATCAGGTCGTCGGCGTGGCGCCGACCGCGGAGAAGGCCTACGTGCCCCGGTATTTCCTGCTCTTCCTGGACATCGGGCACGTCTCTCTGCCCGGACGGAAGAGCTCCTTCGATGCCCTGCACGACTTCATCGCGCAGATGTCACCGAACGATCGTGCCCGCATCGTCCTGTTCGACCGGAGCCTCAAGCCGGTCACGCAGTGGCTCTCGAGCAAGGAGGTCCTTTCCGAAAGGATCTCCAAGATTGAGAAAGAGCAGGTCGGCATGTCCCGGCTGACAAACGAACGGCAGACGCTGCACGACATCGACTTCCCCGCAAATTTCGCCGGACAGTCGGAGCGGATGCAGCGTCGGCTGGCCGCGAGCTACGCAGAACAGCAGCGGGCCGAGGTCCGTCAGCTGCTGGACGGGGTGCGCTCCGAGCTTTCGCTTCTCGCCCCGCTCGCCGGGAAGAAGGTCTTCCTGTTCCTGTCGGGAGGGTTCGAGTTCAAGCCGGGATCGAACATGCTGACCTATGTCCTGCGTCTGCAGGGCGGGGCAGGTTCGAGGGCGAGGACCGGTCTCCTGGACGTCGACGTCCACGACTTCTCGCAGGACTTAGAGGAGATCACCCGGCGGGCGAACGCCTCGGAGATCACGTTCTACACGGTCGACCCCCGCGGGCTCGAGGAGGGGGGGATGGGAATCCCGATCTCCGGCATCGATGCGAGCATGGCGAGCCGTTCGGACATGACAGGGCTCGAGCGAGGGGGCACCCAGGACCCCCTCGTGATGATGGCGCGCGAGACCGGCGGCCTGGCGCTCATCAACTCGAACGACTTCGGAAAGGGTTTCTCCCGCGTCGACGAGGACACATCGGTCTACTACTCGCTCGGGGTGACCCTGTCGAAGCTCCCGGCGGGCTATCAGCAGGTCAAAGTCGAAGTGACTCGGCCAGGCGCCACCGTGCGAACACGACAGGGATATTCGGCGCTTACGGAGGCGCAGCGCGCGCGGGACCGCGTCGAGGCGACGATGAGGACGAACCTGTCCTACTCGGCGATTCCGGTTGCGCTTCACACCGCGCCGGCGAGCCGCGCCGGAGGCTCTTACACGCTGCCGATCTCGGTCACCTTTCCGGCGTCCGCCCTGACGTTCGTGCCGGACGGCCGGTCGGTCACCGCCGCCGCGGACTTCTGGTTCGGCGCCGTGGACGACGAGGGGCGGTCGAGCGACGTGGCCCACGAGGAAACGACGTTCACTCCTCCCGGCGGCGCGCCGGACGCTCCCCTGACCTACCGGGCGACGCTCCGGCTCCGCAAGGGCGCGAACCGGGTGATCGTCAACGTGCGCGACCGGGCGACCGGGAAGATGGGCACGGCGAAGGCGAACGTCAAAGTCGGCTGATCACCGTCGCGCCGAACGGATGAGCGCCTCCATGTGGTCCAGGTATCCCGACAGCGCCCGCCGCCCCGCGGCCGTCAGCCGGTAGGTCGTTTTCGGCAGGCGGTCCTCGAACGTCTTCGCGCAGGCAACGTAACCGGCGGTCTCGAGCTTCCGGGCGTGGACGCTCAGGTTGCCGTCGCTCGCGTGCAGAAGGTTTTTCAGCTCGGTAAACGTGAGCGAGTCGTTCACCGAGAGGGCGCTGACGATCCCCAGCCGGAGCTTCTCGTGGATGAGCCGGTCGAGCCTTTCCGCGGGCGTGCGCTCCGGGCGCCGGGCAGCTTCCCGACCCGCCGGACGCGGTCGCGGATGCGCCCTCGCCGCGGCCGACTTCGCCTCAGCCACCGTGCCTCCGCGCAATGGCGACCCCGAAGCCGGCGAGAAGCCCCCCGAACGCCGCCGCCAGGAAGAGGTCTCCGAGCCCCGCCGGAGCGGCGACGGCAGCGGCGCCCAGGACGAGAAAGCACCAGCCCATGGTTCGGACGAGCGGGACCGAGACGGATCCCCCCGCGACGATCGCCGTTCCGAACAGGAGGAGCCACAGTCCCGGGAGAACGTCGAAGAGACCGCGGGCCGCGAGGACGGCCGTCAGCACGGCGCCGGCCGCGAGCGGCGCGGCGAACGCCGGCCAGAATCTCCGGCTCGCGCCCGAGAAGAGCGGCAGGGACTTGCGCCGCGCCTTGGCCGCCATGGCCGCACCGCCGATTGCCATGGCCACGACCGCCTCGACGAGCCACGTCGCGAGCCACGCCTCGCGGGAGGGCTGGCGCGTCGCGATCCCGGCCGCCACGATCGCCGTGGCGCCGATCACGACCTGTCCCCGGCCCGAGACCGCCGTGAACGATCCCGCGTTCTCCAGGGCCTCCCGGATGAAGCGGAGGTTCCGGGCGGCGTGGGAGCCCACGTCCTCCGGGCGGCCGTCCGGGCGCGGGAGCGAGCGCATGGCCGGATCTTCCCGCGGCGTCCCGCGGGGTGTCAAGTACTTTGCAGAATAGAGCAGTGGCTGTCGGCTACCGGCTACCGGCTACCGGCTACCGGGAGGAGACTTTGCCCGGCCCCTCGAGCAATCGGAAGTCCGCGCGCCGCAGCGCGCTGTGGCCCTGTCCGTCCCGGACCGTCACGTAGAGGACGTACGTTCCGGGTTCGAGCGGCGCGAGCGCCAGCTCGTAACCGAGCGCGAAGCGCCCCGGACCGATTTCCTGCAGCTCCACCGGCGCGGAGCGGGCCGCCACGGTCTTGGGCCCGCGCATCAGCCGAAGCTCCTGCGTGACCTTCGCGTCCGCTGCCACGTTTGCGAGCTGAACGAAGTACCAGAGTGACTCCGTGCGGGAGAAGGTCGCGTCGGCCCTCGGAAGGGCCTCGACCGTCCCGATCTGGAACGAGTCCTCGGTCCCCTTGCTCGTCGGGCTCATCCCCGCCGACAGCAGCACGCTGGAAATCGCGAAGTCCGTGTCGAGCTCGGGCACCCGGACGGGAACCGTCGCCGATGCGAGGACCTTGTCTCCTTCCCCGGTGACCGCGAGCGCGGCGGAATAGTTTCCGGGCGCGAGGTCGAAGTGCCGGGTCAGGACGCGGCCGGGACGCACGGTCGGCAGCAAGGTTGAGGTCGAGCCGGGCTCCGACCCCGTCACGACCTCGCGGCCCCCGTCGTCCGCACGGATCAGGGCGTGCACCGTGAGCTTTTCCGTCGCGGAAGCCAATCCCTCGGGCAGGAAGATCCAGGCCACCGTGTCCGGCTTGTCGCGGGCGCCCCAGAGCACTGCTGTCCCGAACACCGGCCGCTTCTCGTCCTCCAGGGTTCCCTGGGGCGGCGCCTTCTCGAGAAGGGAGCGCACCGCCGGCGCGAGCGGAAGAAGCGCGGAAACGGGCGCCGCGGCCACCGCCGCCGGCGCCGAGATCACGGGCGCCACCGCAGCCGAGACCATGTCCGGGTTGACGATCGTCAGGCGCGCCAGCTTCTCGTTGTAGTCGTGGACGAGACCCGGATTCTGGAGGTCGTCCCGCGGGCGGTTCGGCTCGATGACGAAGTTGATCTGCAGGGACGGAACATTCAAGGCCTCGAGGATTTTGGGGGTCCGCTCGCGGTCGTAGTACCAGGTGATCGTGGTTTCGTTACCTTCGACGAGACCCACCGCTGTCGGGGTGTCGCCCAGCTCCGTAGTCTTCGGCCTCTCGAGCGGCGCCTGGTGGCTCTGCTGCACGCGAGACGGACTACCGAAGACGATGAAGACATAGCCCTGGCTGGCGCGCGACCCGACCTTCTTGCCGAGCGGATACTTCGCGTCGGCCGTCCGGATGCGCGAGCGAACCAGGTCCTGAAACTCATTGGCCGGGGTGCCGGGAGAGGGATCCCGCTTCAGCCAGTACCGCTCGATGAAGTCGGCGCGGCTCTCCCGGCTCTTCAGCTGCGCCCACTCCCGGCGCTCCTCCGAGGTCAGGAAGTACGCCTCCGGAGACTTCGACCAGTCCTCTTCGATGTCCGTCTGGGGAGGGAGCGCGCGGAGCCCGAGGGGTAGGAGAAGGACGACGGCGGCGAGAAGGAAGCGGGTCTTCAAGGACGTCATTCTATGCCCCAAAACGAAAGGGCCCCGGCTCGCGCCGGGGCCCGAAGAAAACGAGAGGCGACTAGAAACGAACGAGAGCCGTGAACCGGTAGGCACGCGGCGCGTTCAGAGCGTTGCGCGACGTGGGCGCGCCGAAGAACTGGTTGGGAACGAGGCTGATCCGGCCGTTGTCGACGACCTGCTGCTGGTTCGTGACGTTGAAGACCTCGCCCTTGGCGCCGATCTCGATCGGACCCCACGGCTTGAAGACCGCTTCGAGCGCGAAGTCGAGCTCGTAGTAGTTCGGAAGCCGCGACGATCCGCGCTTCGTGTAGAAGTACGTGTCGGTGTCGCCGTGGATCGTGAAGTTGCGCTGCTGCTGGTACGGAAGGCCCGACTGCCAGAGGAAGGTCGGCGCCGCCGTGATGGCGACCCAGGAAAGCGGCAGGGTGTACGCCGTGAACGCCTTGAACTGGTGCGTCCGGTCGTACGAGAGGTAACCGTAGCGGTTGTGATCCGTCGCCTCGGGGCACGGGATCCGGCCGACCGTGGGCGTACCGGTCACGTTGCAGGTCTCGTTCGCGTAGTCGAAGAGCTGCGACGTGCGGTTGTTGGTGGCTGAGGCGTTCCCCTCGGCGCGGGACAGCGTGTAGTTGAACGACGCCTGCCAGTTCCGGGAGAAGCGCTTGTCGAACGTGAGCTCGATTCCCTTGTAGTAGCGGGCGATCTCGCTCGAGTCGAAGTTCTCGGGGACCGTGATCTTGTTGCCGTCCACGAAGACCCGGCGGTCATCCACGATGTCGTTCCACTTCCGGTAGATCCCGCGGATTCCGACGGCCATCGTGTTGCCCAGCTGCTGCTGGAGGGCGATGTTGATTTCATCCAGGTAGGTGGGCTTCAGGTTGTCGTTGACGGGCTGCGTGTTGCCGCCGACCCGGACCTGGTCGGTCAGGACGAACTGCGTTCCATCCCACTCGTACTGGTCGTAGCTCGACTGCTGGGCTACGCCCGAGTAGACGGAGTCCGCGATGTCCTGCACGAGGAACTGGTAGTACCGGCCGTAGGCCGCTGAAGCGAGCGTCTTGCCGTTGGCGAAGACGTCGTAGACCGCGGTCAGGCGCGGCGACCAGTTCGTGGTGTCGACGACGGTGTTCCCGATGTCGCTGTCGGCGGTCTGCTTGTCGACGCGGAATCCGAGGTTGAAGAACAGGTTCTTTCCGACCTCGAACTTATCGAGCGCGTAGAAGCCCCAGATCTTCCCGGTCGACACGGAGGGCTCCGGCGGCGTGAAGTCGAGCCGCAGGTCGCCGGGGGCGAACGTCGGCTGCCGGGTGACCGCGTTGTAGTCGCTGACGATGAATTCCTGGTTGTTCGGGTAGATGAAGGAGGCGACCGACTCCAGGTCCTGGTAGTCGACGCCGGCCTTGAACTGGTGCGAGTTGCCGAACAGCTGCTGGTAGAAGTTGACCGCGAGGTTCGCCTGCTTGCGGGGACGCCGGACGAACCCGTCGAACGTCGCGCCGTTGTAGACGAGGCCGTCGTTCAGGTTGATGTACGGAGTGCCGTGACCCTCGAAGGAGCCGACGGTGATGTCACCGTTCTGCTTCGCGTAGAGGGCCTCGGCGGAGAGCGCGGACCCGAAGACGCCGGACCACCGCGCGGACCACGTGCAGATTCCGCCGCAGTCGTTCTGGCCCTGGAGGGTCAGAGCTTCGCGCTCGGCCGAGCCGCCCCAGTAGTCGACCACGAATCCGTTGATCGGGTCGCTGTTGATCGTTCCGGTCAGGAGGTGCGAGGGCGTGGCCTGGATCGTGAGCTTCGCGTCGTAGAGGTCGACGTTCAGGGTCTGTTGGTAACTTTCTCCGGTTCCGGCCGGGTTCGTCGAGGACGTCAGGGTCTGGTTGAACGGCGACGTCTGGTCATAGAACTCGTACGCGCCGAAGAACCACACGTGGTCCTTCCAGAACGGTCCGCCGAGAGTCAGCGCCCAGCGGTCCTGGACCTGGTCGAACTTGGTGCGGTTGAACGCGACGCCGTTGGTCGGGTTGTGCCCCTTGTTGTCCGCGTTCCACTTGTCGTTCGTCATGAGGTACTTGGCGGAACCCGAGAACGTGTTGGTGCCCGACTTCGTGATGACATTGACGATCGCGCCCTGCGCGCGGCCGTACTCGGCCGAGATTCCGGAGGTGGAAACGACCACCTCGTCGATCGCCTCGTAGTTGAAGTTCTGTCCGAAGGTGCCGGTGGTGACGTCGGTCGTGTCGACGCCGTCGAAGAGGTACTGGTTGTTCCCGGCGATCGCGCCGTGCGAGTTGGGGTTTCC
>JBKPMI010000188.1:0-1419 GCA_046732075.1 Acidobacteriota bacterium
GTACAAGTCGGTCGACGCGGGGAAGACCTGGACGCGCATCGGCCTCTCCGACACGCGCCAGATCGGCCGGATCTTGGTCGACGCCCGCGACCCCAACCTCGTCTTCGTGGCCGCGCTCGGGCACGGCTACGGTCCGAACAAGGAGCGTGGCGTCTTCCGCTCGAAGGACGGTGGCAAGACCTGGAAGGCGGTCCTCTACAAGGACGAGAACACGGGCGCCATCGACCTCGCGATCGACCCCAGCAACAACAAGACGATCCTGGCCGCTCTCTGGCAGACGCGCCGTCCGCCGTGGAACGTCTATCCCCCCTCCAACGGCCCGGGCAGCGGTCTCTATCGCTCCGAGGACGGCGGCGACACGTGGAAGCAGGTCGCGGGGGGATTTCCCTCCGAGAAGCTCGGCCGCATCCGCCTCGCGTTCGCGCCTTCGGATCCCCGCCGCGTCTATGCCATCGCGGACGCCGACGCGAAGGAGGGCGGCCTCTACGTCTCGCAGGACAAGGGGGTGACCTGGAAGCGGACGAGCTCCGACAAGCGCATCTGGGAGCGCGGCTGGTATTTCGCCGGCGTGACGGTCGATCCGCAGAACGCGGACGTCGTCTACGCCTGCGACGTCTCCCTCTACCGCTCGACCGACGGCGGCAAGACGTTCCTTCCGTTCAAGGGAGTGCCGGGCGGGGACGATTACCACCGGCTCTGGATCGATCCGGCCGACTCGCGCCGCATGATCGTCGCGAGCGACCAGGGCGCGGTCGTCACGGTCGACGGCGGCCGGGCGTGGAGCTCCTGGTACAACCAGCCGACCGCCCAGTTCTACCACCTGGCGACGGACGATCAGTTCCCGTACTGGATCTACGGCTCGCAGCAGGACAGCGGCGCGGCAGCGACGCCCTCGCGGACGAACTACCGCTCGATCATGGAGCGCGACTGGAAGCCGATCGCCTCGGGCGGGGAGAACGACTGGATCGCTCCGGACCCGAAGGATCCCAACATTCTCTGGGGCGGAAGGGTCGGGCGGTTCGACCTCCGGACCCTCCAGGACCAGGACCTGGATCCCACGCTCGCGTACCCCGCGCACTACCGCAGCGAGTGGACGCTGCCGCTCGCGATCTCGCCGCGCAATCCGAAGGCGATCTACTTCGGGAACCAGTTCCTCTTCCGCACGGTCGACGGCGGCCGGCACTGGGAAAAGGTGAGCCCGGATCTCACGCGCGAGAACCCCGGTGTCCCGGGAAGCCTCGACCCCGTGACCGCCGAGGACTCCGCCGTGAAGGGCCCGCGCCGCGGCGTCATCTACGCGATCGCGCTCTCGCCTCTGGTGGACGGCCGCATCTGGTGCGGCACGGACGACGGGCAGATCTGGCTGTCGCGGGATGACGGAAAGAACTGGACGAACGTCACCCCGAAGGACCTGACGGC